>JBAQGA010000040.1:0-45734 GCA_049287565.1 Candidatus Aminicenantales bacterium | reverse complement strand
TCTTGAGACAAGGCCAGCCCAGCCGTAAAAAAGGACCGTTTCAGGGCGGGCACAATGGAGTAGGCGAAGAAGATGCGTCCCTTCGGCGAGAGCGTTCATGTAACGGAGTTCATCGAGAGCAGCCGTGATAGCCTTTGAAGACGCTTCCGCCTTTGATAATAAAGGCAATTTGTCCCTGGGGTCTAAAACGACTCTGACAGGGGGGGCGTCGGTTTCAAACCGGACGGTCGTCGAGACGCTCCAGCCGTCGATTGTCTTCACCTGCGCCCGCCCGTCGCCGCATTCGAGCTCCACTTCCAGGGGCATGACGGCCGCTCCCTTTCGGAGGATCACGGTTTCGGTGATGAATGTCCGGTCCTCTTTTTTTGTCCTGAAGGCTGCGATTCGGTAATCGAGATATGCGTTGGTCCGGTACCACTGGTGGAAAAACCATGCGAGATCCCTGTTTGACATTTCCTCGCACAGGGATTGAAAAGTCTCAAGGGTCACGATTTTTCCTTTGTACCTTCGCAAGCTCTCCCGAAATATTTTCTTAAACGTATCGGCACCCAGATAATCTTCTAGCATGGCGAGGACGATGTAAGATTTGCCGTGGGCGATCACGTTGTTCCAGTCGAAACCGAGCCTGTCGAGTTCAGCTTGCTTCTGCAGGATCGTCGTGTCGACTCCGGCCAGGACTCCGCCTGAATAACGGATTGTGAAATTCCTGTACGGTTCATCGAACAACCCTCGCGCTTCGGCGTATAGACGGTCGGTATAGATTCCCATGGAAAGGCCGAACCAGCGCGGAAAATCGGGGTCTTCTAGGACATAGCCGTACCCCCAATACTGGTGGCCAATCTCATGGGCTGTAATCCAGCGGGCAAACTCGGGGGCTCTCTCCTTCAGAACGTCCAGGTTGCGATGGATGACGATGCAATTCGGGCAAACCGGATAGCCGCCGGCGGGCCTGTCGGGATAACCGGGCAGGATATAAAGCACCGGCTGGGGGTAGAAGCCCATCTCTCGTTGGTAAAAAGGAATGATATCTTGGCTGTATTCCAAGAGCCTCTGTCCCCATTTCTCGTCGCCTTTGAGGAAATAGGATATGATCTTTACTCCTCCGGCTTCGCCTTCCGCGACGAGGAAGTCCTTCGAAATCAGCACTCCAAAACCCGGAATATCCTGGGCCGTTGACCGGATTGTCATCCGGCCGTCGTTTTCGCTCCGCGATGTGATTGAGCCTGACAAAGCGACTTTATAAGCCGAGGGATATGTCAACGTCACATCGAATGCCGACAGGACGGGCCATTTGGGATTGGGCCTGCCTTCCACCGTTTGAACAACCATCGGGAACCAGTCATCAAGATAGCGATAGTACCCATATTTATAAGAGTATTCACCGCTCCTGAACTTCATCCGGATATCGGCTACAGCGTTCGGTTTGATCTCGTCTTGGAGGAGAAGATCGAACCCGAAATAATCGTCCTCTCCCTCCTTTTGCTTCCATCGCAATTCCGCTGGATTACCGTTGACAACAGGGTCGACGATCAGGTCGCTGAGCTTGCCCTTGTCCACTTCGGCGGAATTGCAGAACGAGAGATGAATCGTTCCAATCGGAAGCGACGAGTCGTTGCGCCATCGAATAGCGGCTTCTCCGAAAGCCATCGCTATTTCGGGTGATACCTCCGCGGTGACTGTATATTTCGTTAGACTATCGCTGTTGTCCTTGGCTGATCCCGGTGCCGGAAGGAACAGGATGAGAAGCGACACGAGGACGAAGCATGTTAGTCGCGCGCGTGTGGATGACATCATTTATCTCCTTTCCCTGAGCGGCTCTTGAGCTAAATTGATACTTGCATCTTCTCGATTACCCTGGTTAATTTTAGAATCCCTTTCGATCGACATCGTGTGCCGATCTGAATATCCTCTGCGTACTTTTATTTAAAGATTCGAGGAAGTCCGGAATGCTTTTTGTCAAGGATGCATGTACGGGCAGCAGCGTCTTTTTCATCTCCTCGAATTCGACCTGGGAAGGGATCCAGTTTTTTATTGGCGTCACCGGTTCAGCCTCTTCAAAAGAGCACAGCACGATGTAACCATCGCAGAAATCCTTGAGTTGGAGACCTCTCCGTCGATCAACGGAGTAGTAGCTATAATCATCCTTGAGTTTTCCGAAGGGAGAACTGTGCGCATCAAAAGCGAAGGATTTCTTCCTCTGAGAATATACCTTGTCGATCACCCCGCCAAATGGATAAAAATACTTTGTGGCAAAAGGCAAGCGGATGACTTCTTCCTTGAATTGGCTTACTCGGCTGGGGACCGGCAGATGCAGGGAAATTGAGTAGACCCGGCCGGGATGTCGGTCATAAATAACGTTTCCTCCCCGTTGAAACTGTCGAAAGAAAAAGCGGGGCTGGCGATACATGGTGAACGCATGATGAATGCCGGAATACCACAGCGCTTTTTTCCCCTTGGACAAGACCTCGCCCTCCATAATTTCGGCCATTTTCTTATTGTAGGCGAACCGGTTTCTCTCTCTTTTTCTTACGGATCTGTCGGGAGAGCCATACTTGCGCTCGATGTAATCTGAGCCGAGCTGCAAGAATCGAATCTTTTCTCGCCCCGGAGGGATTTCGTCGTTTATTCTCCAGATGACGCGATAGATGTCGAGATATTCCTGATAGCTCCAGAAATATGTCCATCTGCGCATGAGCCGGATGGCTTTCCGCTCGTCGAATTCCGGGGCATTAACCAAGGCGTCGACCTCGCTCTGAAAATCAGAGGCGCCGAACTGCCAGGCGAAGTAGGTGATGCCGTTATGTTCATAGAGATAGGGTATGAGCGCCCTGATGAATTCCACGTCTTGTTTTCTACGGTGAATCTCTCCAATAAGGACAATGTCGTGAGTCCTAAATTGCTGGCTGACAAACGGCAGGGGTTCTGAAATATGATCGTCGAGATAATCAACATAGGTCTTTAATTCGGATGGGGAAACGCACTCATACTTTGCTCCAGCGGGCCAATTTAAAACGGCATAGCCTGCAATGAGGAACGCCACCATTCCAGCCGGAATTCCGCCGAATCGAATGGTGATTCTGACCAATTTTTGCATTTTCTCTTCCCTGCCGATACGGCACGATCGCCTCAGAGCATTTCTTTCACGTCCGCTATTCCTTCTTTAGAACATTATGGATAGACCTGATGGATTCCGACGCCACGTTCTCCAGGTGCTTCAGGAAATCGGTGCGGGTTTTGAATTTTGAGGCCGTCGCAGGCGACAATTGAGTGGCCTTGACTTCCTCATACACATCCTCTGAGGGAATCCAGTCCGGGATGGGGCTAACGGCTTCAGACTCGGCGAAGGAACAAGGGACGATGTAGCCGTCACAAAAGTCTTTGAGTTTCAGGCCTCCCCAGTGGTCCACGGAATAATAACTATAATTGTCCTTGAGCTCTCCAAAGGGCGAGCCGACCGTGTCGAAAGCAAAAGGCTGTTTTCTCCTGGCGTAGACCTTGTCGATGACACTGCCGAAAGGGAAATAGAATTTTATAGAAAAGAGCGATGGGAAAAGATCCGATAGAATACTCAATCGACTCATGGCGGGTGGATGGAGAGCAACCGTGCCAACACGGCCGGGATATCGATCGAAAAGGAAATTCCCTGCCCGGCGTTTGTTTCCCGTCCGATGCCGGAAGAAGAAGCGCGGCTGGCGGTACTTGGTGAAAGCGTGATGAAGTCCTGAATACCAGAGGGCCTTTTTCCCCTTTTGAAGGACCTCCTTATCCATAATGTCGGCCATGTACCTATCACGGTCCAGCAATCGCTTCTTCTCTTCTTTCCTGACCTTCGGGTCCGGCGAATATTGCTTTCTTTCATTGCGGACATAGTCGAGCTGAAGGAATCGCACGCGACCGCGCCCGGGCGTTAGGTCCCGGTTCAACCGCCATATGACCCGGAAGACTTCAAGGTACTCCTGGCAGTTCCAGTACACTTTAGAGGTTCGCAAAATCCAGATGGCTTTCCGCTCATCGAATTCCGGAGCGTTAACCAAGGCGTCAACCTCGTTTTGAAGGTCAGATGCACCGAATTCCCGCCCGATGATGTCAACACCACTCCTTTTATACAGGTAGGGGATTAGCGCCTTGATGAATTCCACGTCTTGTTTCCGGTGATGGATCTCTCCGAGGAGAACGACGTCGTAGTCCTCAAATTTCCTGGCGACAAAAGCGAGGGGATCTGAGACATGAGCATCGAGATAGTCTTCGTATCTCTTGAGCTCGGCCTCCGTCACCTGCCGATATTTCTTTCCCCAATGGGTGTTGAAGAGGACATAGGCGAAGATAAGGAGCGCCGCTGCGGCAACGAAGATGCCAATACATTTCAGGACAAGCCTAACCGCCTTTCTGATCATTACGTTTCTCCGGTTTTGGCCAGTGGAACCGTCCCGTTCTGGCGTTTCGTCAAAAAAGCGTGCCCCTTCATCATTTTTGTTCTGGTCCAAAGGAATCGAATATCACAAGATCCTCCAGGCTTTTCTTGGCGGGGACGGGAGGCCATTCCTCGGGTACGCCAATGGGCGTGAAACAGATGAGGCCGTAACGTTCGGGGATATGAAAGAACTCCTTCATCCTGGCCTCGGGAAAGAAGGAGGTGAAGAACCCGGTCCCGTAGCCGAGGGCGCGGGCGGCGATCATGAGGTTGCCCATGGCTAGCGTCCCATCGTAGATATTGTAGTCCGGATATTTGGACTGGGAATCCACGAGAACGGCGACATAAACGGGCGCGCTCAGGACGTTTTCGAGCGTCGCCCGAAGCTTCCGGCGGATCTCGCCTTTCTCATTTTCCGATAGTCTTCTTTTCTTTGCCTGCGCTTCCAGTGCCCAGGAAAGGGCCGCCTCTTTGAGCGCATCGAGCTTCTGGCGGTCCTGGATGACCAGAAATTTCCAGGGCTGTTGGTTGCCGGCGGTGGCGGCGAAGCGGGCGGCATCCAGAATTTTGAGGAGGTGTTCCTTCGGCACGGGCTGAGGCTTGAACTTGCGGACCGTGCGCCGGTTCTGGATCGTCTCAAAAAGGAATTGCTGCTCGGCTGTATACTTCACTGCGGAGTTGGCGGGGGTATAAAAACGGCTGATCGGAGTGCAGATATCCGCTACGACTTTCCACATGCCCTCCTCTTTTCGGAAGATAAGGGTGAACCAGGAGTCGAGGACATAGAGCCCTCCGTCGGGCATTTTGCTCCGGTAATGGAAGACGGCCGTCGTGTACCCAGTGTCGTTTCCTTCATGGACTTCGATATTGTCCACGGGCATTTCCCAGTCCTTTTCCTCGAACCAGTCCTCATGGAATTTATAATAGTCCGTGCGGGTATCGATCAGCCTGCCGGCGCTCGTGAGGAAGAAGAACTTCTCGTTTTTCGTAACGGTAGTGAAGAGACTTTCCAGGTCGGAGTTCTGGATCGAACGGACATAAACATCGAATACTTCTCGCAGAGATAACCCGGGCCGGTTCTGGCAGGCAGCCTGGCCCCGGAACCCGATGACCACGAGGATAAGGGAGACGATGGGTGCGATCAGAGTTCTTTTCATTTTTCTAGACCCTCCTCAAGCGAGTTTCCCCGCCCATTTTTAGGGAATGCTGTCAGTTTCAGAGTCTTCATAATTCAAGCGAAGAGCAAATTCCTCTATTCTCTGTCTTGGATGGCAATCCTCCAGGCCGTGATGAAGCAGAGACGGGCGACACACTCCATTTTTTCCGCCGAGAGTTGATCCCAGGTATCCGTAGCTTTGTGGGCAAAATCTCCTCCGCCGTCATAATAGAATATCACCGGAACACCCTTCTCCAAGAAGAAGGCATGGTCAGAGCTTTCGGCATAGCCTTCCGCCAGCGGCTCGACGGTGAACTCCACCATTCGACCGAGGTCGCGACTCAGGTCCACGAGGTCGGGGCGGCTGGAATAAATCCCGATCTTTTCGGGATCATTTCGGCCGATCATATCCATATTGAGCATCGCTTTCGTGCCGGAAAGGGATCTGAGGGGATGATCCAAATACAATTGCGAACCCAGCCCTCCCTTTTCTTCTCCGGTGAAGGCGATCAAGAGAATGCTTCGTTTGGGTTTTATCGGGCTCTTGGCCAACACCCGGGCTATTTCCATCAGGGCCGCCGTCCCCGACGCGTTGTCATGGGCCCCAAAAACGATCTGCTCAGGCTGTCGGGCATCGAGCCGGCCGATGTGGTCGTAGTGAGCCCCGATGATGACAGTTTCCTCGTTGAGCGTGGAATCTCCCCCTTCGATCAGCCCGACGATATTCATGATTTTTTGGGAGCTGTGGGTCACGTCCGTTTGAACATGGACTCGATGACCCAAAGCAAAGGGAAGCGGCTGACCGGATTCGTCGATTTTCCGCTTGAGGCCGGCGGATGTCCAACCCCTTTCCGCCAGAAGAAAATCGGCGACTTCCTGGGTGATGTAAACGAGGGGGAATTTGCGCCAGGCCTGCTTGGCTTCATCGTCAACTCGAATCAAACCCAACGCCTGGGCCCTCTCGAGGACAGGTTTCATGGAATCCGTCGCATACCTTGCGGGAATAGGCCATTTCCGGTTTTGGGGGGATGTGCCTTCCGCAAAAAGCATTCCCGCCGCCCCGTGGTGGATGGCGTTGAAGACAAGCACATCATGGAAGGGCGCGATCCCGAATTCCGGACCTTTTTTGCTGAGTTTTCCTTCCATCACCATGACGATCTTGTCGGGGACGTCGACGCCGGCATAGCTGTCGTAGCCTTTTGTGGTTATGCCATAGCCCACGAAAACAACCTGGCTTTCGACCGTTCCCGTCCCGACAGCCGCGACCCGGAAATCCGTTCCTTCCTGAAAAGCTCTGCCGTTCATGCTGAGTTGGTTGTTGAGGCCGACGACACCGCAGTCCATCTCTATGACCTGGCAATAGCCTCCCTGGCGGTCAACCGGTTTTAGTCCATAGTCCTTGAATTTCCCGGCAATATAACAACCTGCTTCAAACTCCTCGTCGGTGAATGTCTCTCGACCCTCGAACTTCTCTGAGGATAGATACTTGGCCTGGTCGAAAATAGCCTTGCCGGAGATTTTTTGATAAGCCAGAGTCTCCTGGCCGCTGGAAAGCAGCCAGCAGCACAGGACCATCAAAAAAAGAAAAAAAGATAAAATTCTGATTTTTTTCATCTGATCCTCAACGGTGATTCGGAAGAGACCTTTTTTTGTATTTATTATACCCATTCAGAACATCTTCCCTTCAGAGCAATGGCCCATCTTAATTTCAATTAATTAGCAATATGTTCATATTGTCCATAATATATACGCTGATAAATGAGAAATGGTTCGTATATCTTTGCGAATAAATTCAATTGGTCTAGTGCATTTATTTTAAATTGGCCCACCTCTCGAGGAGAAACAGGATGGATATTTCCATTGATAGGACGTCATCTATGCCCGTTTACATTCAGCTTAAGCCAGACAGCCCGGGATGCGAGCGCGGCGGATCGAAAAAGCAATCGAGCAATAGTCTGCCAAAAGCCTCTCAAGTAACGGCCTCGGGTACGGAGCAGGCAAATCGGCTCGCGGTTTCCCGAAAACGGCAGGTATATGGGGAGCATGGGGAGGCCATCCAGAGCGCGACGCACAGTCTCTTCGACCTCGGAAGGCGAAGGCAGCGGAACATGCCCCCGGCGCAATCGAAACGCCGTCTTCACTGTCCATCCGAAATGACAGTAGACGCATTCGGAAGGACACCGTTTGATGTTTCCTGGGAAAAGGTTGATCCCCAGGGGAACCCCCAGACGGCTCGACCGGATAGGGCCATAAGTCAGTTTTTTTGTAGTTCGAGGACCATCGGCCCGGCGTCCCATTTGGGGCTGCGAAATGGTCAAACAAAGTTTTGCCCCGCTGGCAGGGCGTTGGCCCTTGATTTGTTCGTTTCGCGACCCGAGCCGGGGATCTTCTCGACCGTCGAGATGGCGGGAAGCCTACCGAGGCCCCGTCTGTGTCTTCATCTAATAAGTTGATAAGAATAGCATTTAATATACCGATTGCCGTCTTCATCTTTATGGATCGTGTAGAGCCTGCGGCCTCTGCAGATCCCCTGATTTATGTTAAAGGACAATTCTTTTTCGATGATAAATCGACCTGAAGAATCAAAAATATCTATCAAAGCATTCTGTCCGTAATGCCCACTGCGAACCACCATCAGATAGTTGTCATCCATCGGGATCAGGCTTAAAAAGGCCGGCATCTTTTCTGGAAACTTTATCATTTCTTTGATCTTATTCCGAAGGGGCTCATCCATGGTGCGCCATGTTGATATATCCTCAGGCAATCGAGCGTCCAACAAGACCCGGCGGTCTTTCTCCCTGACTGGCAGACAAGGAAGTTCCGTCCTGATGATCTTGTTGAGTCGACCATCGGCTTGCAAAATCTTGATCTCATACTTGGCGGTAAACGCGAAATAGATGTCTTCCCTGCTGTCGAGGGCCAACAGATTCGAAGGCCTGAACGCCACCCTAGATATGGCTTCTGCTAATCTCCTCGCTCGGGCATTCTGGTCTCCGCCCTTTGGCCATGGTGGATCAGCTTTTCTCTCCCACCGATACAACACGTTCACGAGATCGCACCGCTCGTTGTATATTCCCAAAGTGTACTCTGTTTTATCGGACTCATACAGCACATTAGTGGCGATGATATGGCCGTTCGTAAGCCCAAAATAGGGAGAGAACATAAGCTTTTGAAACCTGCCGGTTCGGGCCAATTGGCCGTCCTTGGTGAAACAGGAATATTTCTGACTTTCTCCCTCAAAAATCATGAGTTGTCCATTCGGCAGATACCTGATCTCTTCAGGTGAGGAAAACTCACCCGGACCCTGTCCAGGATCACCAAACCTGAAAAGATACTCTCCCCGGTGGTCGAACTTCCTTACCGTTTTTTCCCTCCAATCCAAAACATAAACATGACCATGATCGTCGACTGTAAAACTGATGAATGCCCCAAAGATATAATTCGGATCTCCCTCTGTTGAGCCGATCTTGAATTCTTCTTCGAACAAGATTTCCTTAGGGCTGTCCTTCACAGGAATGGGATGGTCTGGATTTATGGCTACAGGAATCCCATCTTCTTCGATGACTTTAAAATCCGTCTCCTTCTGTCCGTACAAGAACAAAAAAACAGATAACGCTGAAAATAAAAGAACAGTCAGAATCCGGGGATGACTCATCACTGAATGAACGACCCCTTCACGATAAAAAACAATTTTCCGATGTCCCTCGGGCCGGCTTTCCCTGGATCGGCAAACGCCAAAGGCTTCCTGATAAGCCCCTGTTTATCCAGATACTCCATGAGTTCCCACATCCATTCATGGTAAGCAACGACAAACGCTTTTTCCTTATCCGCGAATCCAAATTCTTCTTGCAGCTTGTCAAGGTCCAGCTTTTGGCCCATAAACCCGACGATTTTTGCTGCCAGTGACCGGCAAATCAAAAAGATTTGATCATCCGTTTCCATCTTGATTATCGGAACAGTAAAGTTTCCGTTATTATCCACAACTCCGTACGGTATGAGCTCCGATTTGAGCTCCTCATCAAGGACCCTCCCATGTTCAAGGAATTCATCACGGAGGGCGTATAAATTATCCCAGTGGAAAACTTCTTGTATCTTCTCCATCGAGCCTTCGCTCCAGTTCAGGATCATAAACACATCATTCCCTAATGCGATATTTGTGCCGCACCGGAAGTCCCGCTTCGGATAGTAGGTCCAGTAAACCCCATCAAAAAGAGGCCTATCCTGGTCGAGCGCGAACTCCTTCACAAAACCTTGAGCTCTGAAGGGAAACCACACGATTCCATCCGCGACAGCTGAAAAGAAGATACTGTAGAGGTATTCCTGATATCCGGTTTTTCCCAGAGCTTCCTTGAGCTTTTTTATCTCATCTCTCAGTTCAGGCTCGATCTCGCCGGCCAAATTCCTGACTTTTTGAATAAGCGCCTGTTTTTGGGAAAAACCGAGAATGGGCAGAGCCGTGATCAATTTTTCCGGCTTGGTATCCTTGACGCAGTCCAAAAATCCCATGGCTTTTAAAAGCATCAACTGGCTTTCAGTGAAGCCAATTCCTTTTTCCTGAAGTTCCTCTCTAGTTTTCCCACCCAAGCATGAAAGCAATATTTCCCAGTTATTATCCGCAGCAACTATTTTATCAGGTGAAAATATTTCTTGTCCGCCTGAAAAACGGAGAGCTTCATATCGCGTAAAATCAAAAGGGTAATTTTCGCCCATTTTGATTTCTTCTTTGACTTTACGACAGTTGAATAGTGAAAATATTAAGAACGCGGCAATCCATAAAATCTTAAATTTGTTCATGAGATTCCTCCAATCGAATGATGCATTGGGCTCTATTTTTTCGACCGGCAATATTGATTAAAAAATATCGCTTGTTCCTTCCCAGGTTTTTAAGAGCGATTTTTAGATAGTTCTTAAACATAAATTATCCTCATCGAGGAGCTTTCACCGTGCAGATTCTTGTCGTATTTTTAAGTAATACCCTGGCAGCTTCAACGGGAATCAATCTGGTTTCTAAGGATCTTTGGTCTGTACCTGTGTTTTTACATCTGAAAATGTAAGCATATTGGTAAGATACATATGAATCCTTTTTGGAATCATGGAGATTTTTATCTGTTCCCTGCTGCCTATGGAGTTCTTTGTGGGTTTGAGGCTCACGGACACAACGGTACCCGTGACGGGGATTCCCCCAATCCTTCGGCCTGTGGCTGATCACGCCGCCATAACGGACGCCGCCGGTGTAAGGCACATACCAAGCGGACTTCTCATCGTATTCATCAGCCGACCAATAATAGATGGGTTCTTCATCCGGAGCCCAGAGGGGACTGTCTTTATTAGGCTGTCGGACACAGTCGGCCTTTCCGGACTTTCTGTCCCAGGTACATCCCGCGTTATATCCTCCTCCGACAAGCGAGCGAACGATTTCCTCCGTGAACGGCATACGCCAGATATTTTGGGGTTCTTCCATCAAGGCTCTTCCGTCTTCACTGAGATACCGGCAAATACAGGTCTCTTCCATATCCTTTGCCGTTGCGTGTCGGTTCTCGAAGCCGGGTTTGTCTCCTAGCCCTGTTGGTGGGACTCCGTACAGGGCGATTTGGTCCCAGGAAGGATATCCTCCCCAGGGTTGTTTCCAGTTCCATCCTGGGCCCTTCGGTGCCCAGATAAGTCCCGCGTTATTGCCTTGGATAAGGCAAGCTCCGCGCTCGCCGCTATACTGGCGGGATCTGATAAGGGGAATGAAGTAGATCGAGGTTGATAGGGCCACTAAGAGCGGCATTCCGATGGCCAGGATATGGAGAAATTTTCGGCGGATCACGCTCTTCTTGTGTGGAATATGGGCTTGGTCGTCTTGCCGCCTAAGGAAACGGCCTTCAAGGAGGAAGAGTGCGCCGACGAGGACGAAGAAACTGCTTAGAGGAAAAAGATAGTGCAAAGCCCATTTTGAGGACAACAGTCCGCGGTGGGCAGCGGTGACCGTCCAGAAAACAGAGAATGCGCCTCCAATAATAAGGATGGCCATCCCGCCTATCTTTGGCCATGTTAATGCCAGAAGTGAAAAAACGAGAAAGAGAGTGGCGACTGTCAAATAGCGCAGCACTTGAGGGAAGGGGAGTCCCCAGCCTTCATAATAAATTTCCGCCATTCCCCAATATGTCCAGAGAGAAGTCATCAGGATTATCAGCCCTCCGGCCATGATTCCAGGCAATCTGCGGATGTTGAAGCCCATCAGGATTCCCCCTTATCGCTTTGGTTTGAGGAGCATAATCCACTGTCGTTGCTTTTATAGATTTCGATATTGTCCACAGGCATTTCCCAATCCTTTTCCTTTTATTTTGCCCCGCTCAAGGTATGGCCCTTCACAAAATTGGCACATTTACATTTCATATAATTCGATATATAATCGCCTAGACTTTATAATATACGCTACCGATTCAGATTTAGTTCGTAGTTATTAACATTTATTTTCTATTGGTCTGACGTATTTATTTGGAATTGGCACGCCTTGCGAGGAGAAACAAGATGAACATTTTCGTTGATAAGAAATCATCCATGCCCGTTTACATTCAGGTTAAAGAAAAAATCAAAGAGCTCATCGCTGCCAGAACTTTGAGAAACGGAGATCTCCTCCCACCGACGAGGGTTTTAGCGGAAAAATTGGGAGTTCACCGAAATACCGTCATCTCGGCGTACAAAGTGCTTGAAGCCGAAGGCTATGCCTACGCCCACGTCGGCCGGGGGACTTTTATTGTCGCATCCGAAAAAACACCGCTTGATGACCGGATTGCTTTCCATAACATGTTCGACTGGTCCCAGCAGATTTCAGAAAAGCTGAGACAGAGGATTTCTCCAAAACTATTAGCCCTTTATCAAACCAACATGTCCCAAGCGGCCATATCGTTTGTTTGGAACCAGAGAAACCTCCTCGATTTTCCCGCTCAAAAGATCCAGAGAGCTATGAATAGTGTTCTCAGGAGCAAGATGGACTCGATTTTCAACTATTCGGATCCCCTGGGCAATCTTGATCTTCGGGTGATCATCAGCAACCGGATGAGGATGAAGGGAATCAGGGTTTCACCGGAAAATATCATAATCGTGAGCGGCGCTCAGCAGGGCATGGATCTCCTGGGAAGACTGCTCCTTGAGCCGGGGGATACCGTGGTCGTTGAAAATCCCACCTACACAGGAGCCCTGAGTTCTTTCCAGTTTCTCCAGGCCCGGATTATCGGAATACCGGTCGACGAATGGGGGATGAAAGTCGACCTTCTGGAGGAGATCATAAAAAGATATCATCCAAAATTCATCTTTACCAACCCGACTTTCCACAATCCTACGGGAACGACGATGCGGAAAGACCGCCGGGAGCGGCTTGTTTCTCTGGCCTTGAAGTACAGGATCCCCGTTATTGAAGATGACTATGCCAGCGAATTACGCTACTCGGGGCTGGAGGTTCCTGCCCTGAAAGCGCTGGATTCGTCTGACCAGGTGATCTACGTCGGAACATTTTCAAAAGTCCTGATTCCCGGTCTCCGGGTGGGCTGGATAGCTGGGTCTCAGGATATTGTCGGGCCCTTATCAGAACTCAAAAGGCTAAGCGATCTTTGCACAAGCCCATTTATTCAAAGTGTCATTGCCGAATTTCATGAACGGGGATACATGGCCTCTCACCTGCGATTCTTGAAACGTCAATACCTGCGCCGGTTGCAGGTTATTGTTAAGGCTGTTCGTCAATACTTCCCTCCGGATACAATATTCTATAGGCCGGAAGGGGGAATTTATATCTGGGTGATTCTTCCTAAGACCGTTAATCTCGAGGAACTCTTAGAGCAGTCGCAAAAGAGAGGCGTGACGTTCAGCCCCGGCAATTTGTTCTACTTAGACGATCAAGGCTCCGATCGGATGCGGTTGCAGTTTTCGTTGGAAGATGAAGAAAAAATTAACGAAGGCCTGAAAATCATCGGAGAAGAAATGGCAAGGTGTTCCATTCAATGACCGGGGGGGCCAAGAGCACGGCCGCATCTTGGGGCTGGATCAGATCATGGCCGGTTCGCGTCTCAAGAGGGCGATTTTCTTCTGGGCTCTGGCGACGGGAAAGAAATACGCGGCCAGGGTTATCGTCGGCAAACGCATCCCCCTGAATCTGGCCGTCAAACGCGGCTTGGCCCAAAAGCTCGTCTATTCCAAGATCACGGCCCGGACCGGAGGCCGGATCAGGTACTTCATCTGCGGCGGAGCTCATCTTTTAAAAGACATCGCGGAGTTTTTCTACGCCATGGACCTGGTCGTCCTGCCCGGATACGGGCTGACGGAAACGTCGCCCGTTCTCACGGGCAACACGCCGGGCAGAGTCCGCTTTGGAACCGTGGGTAAGGCCATCCCCGGCGTCGAGCTCCGCATCGCCGCTGACGGCGAAATCCTGGCCCGCGGCCCCAACATCATGATGGGCTACTACAAGAACGAAGCGGACACCCGCGAGATCCTGAAGGACGGATGGCTGCACACCGGAGACATCGGCCGCCTCGATGCCGACGGGTTCCTGATCATCACCGACCGCAAGAAGGATCTCATCGTCACCTCGGGCGGCAAGAATGTCGCGCCCCAGCCCATCGAGAGCCTTCTCCTGGCCAATCCCTACATCGCCAGCGCCGTGGTCGTAGGGAGCGGCCGCAAATTCATCTCCGCCCTGATCGTCCCGATTTTCGAGAAGCTCGAGGAATATGCCCGGGCCAAGAGCATCCCCTGGCGCAGCCGGGCCGAGTTCTGCCGCCGTCCCGAGATCGTCGAATTCCTCCTTGGCGAGGTCAACCGGATGACGCCCGAACATGCTTCATACGAACGAATCAAGAAGATCGCCGTCCTCGACCGGGATTTCGAGATCGGCGCGGGCGAGGTGACGCCCACACTCAAGGTCAAACGCAATATCGTCGAGCAGAAATACGCCGACGTCATCGAGTCCCTCTACAGGGATTGAGCGCTTCTCCCGTCCGGCGGCAGTGGCTCCCTAACTGCGCAGCTTCTTGAGCTCTTCCTTGAGGGGCGGGATGACCTGGAAGAGGTCGCCGACGACACCGAAATCCGCCACCTTGAAGATCGGGGCATCCGGGTCCTTGTTGACGGCCACGATCACCTTGGAGGAGGACATGCCGGCGAGATGCTGAATGGCGCCGGAGATGCCGAAGGCCAGGTAAAGGTTGGGCGAGACCGTTTTCCCCGTCTGGCCGACCTGGTGCTGGTGGCCGATCCAGCCGGAATCCACGGCCGACCGGGAAGCGCCCACCGCCGACCGGGGGAGGAGCTCCGATATTTCCCGCAGGAGTCCGAAATTCTCCGGCCCTTTCATCCCCCGTCCGCCGGAGATGATGATGTCGGCCTCGGTGACGTCCATCTCGCCGCCGCGCTCCTGGAGGATCTCCGTGACCCTGGCCGCCGCCTTGGACGCCGGGACTTCGACGGCCTCCTTGATGACTTCTCCGGCTCCGGCTGTCTGGGCCAGGGGGAAAACGTTGGGACGCAGGGAGACGATCTGCGGTGAGGAGGTCAGCCGGAATGTCAGGAGCGCTTTGCCGGCGAAAATCGGCCGGGTGAATTCGAGCTGTCCATCCTTGACGGCGACTTGGGTGCAGTCGGTGGCCACCCCGACACCCAGCCGGGCCGCCAGCCGCGGAGCCAGGTCCTTGCCCATGGAAGTGGCGGAAAATAAGACCGCCGAGGGTCCGGTCTTTTTCACCAAGTCGGTTAGGACGGTTGCATAGTCCTGGGTTGAATACTGATCCAGGGCCGCGTTCTCCAGAAGGTAGACTTTGGACGCGCCGTAGGAAGACAGCTCCGTCGCCAATCCGTCTTTCGCAGTTCCTGCGACCACCGCCGCCGTCTCCCTCTTCAGCTCGGCCGCCATTCGCCCGGCTTCGGAGAGAGCCTCGAGCGAGGCCTTTTTGATCTTGTTATCTCTGGTCTCTATGTAGGTGAGTATCATCGTCGACCTCCTCAAATGACCTTGGCTTCGTTGTGCAGGTATTGGGCGAGCTGCCGGGCGGTCTCCTCCGGCGGGCCCGTCACCACCCGTCCCGCCTGGCGGGACGGCGGCAGGTCCATCCGGACGATGGCCACCTGGGGCGCCAGCTCGTCCGGCTTCAACCCGAGCTCTTCGATCGTCACGATCGGGATCTCCTTCTTCTTGGCCATCATGATGCCCTTGAGCGTCTCATAGCGCGGCTCGTTGAGGCCCTTCTGGGCGCTGACCACGGCCGGAAAGGCGAGAGAGACTTTTTCCTGGGCTCCTTCGACCTCCCGCAGGGCCGTCGCCGTCTCCCCTTCGACCTCGAGCTTGACAACGACGTTGGCCTGGCCGATCCCCAGGAATTCGGCGACCATCGAGGGCACCTGGGAATTGTCGGCCCCGACCGATTGCTTGCCGAAGAGCAGAAGCTTGGCATCGGGGAATTTGGCCTGGACGAGCCGGGCGATGATCCTCGCCGTGCGGAGCCCATCGTAGGATTCCGGAAGCGGATCCTTGACGAGGACGGACTCATCCGCTCCCATGGCCAGGCATTTCTTCAGAATGACCAGCGACTCATCTCGGCCGACGCTCACGGCGACGACTTTCCCGCCCTTGCTTTCCCTGATCCGAAGAGCTTCTTCCATGGCATATTCATCATAAGGACTGAGGACAAAGTTCAGCCCCTCTTCGACGATGGAGTTGGTCTCTTGGCTGATCTTGATCTTCGATTCCGTGTCGGGAACCCTTTTGACGAAAACGAGGATATTCAATCTTTCCTCCTCTAGGCAAAATGACGGCCCCTGTCATCTTGCCTTTCCCTTTTCTGGAAAAGAGCAAGAAGAGGGCGGCCGCTGGATTTTCGACCTCGGGAAAGAGGACGAAAATGGTCAGGCTTTGTCCTCATACCTCTTCAGAAGGAGACAGCCGTTGGTCCCGCCGAACCCGAAGGAGTTGCTCAGGGCGTAACGGATCTCCGCCGGCCGGGCGGCATTGGGCACATAATCCAGGTCGCAGTCGGGGTCCGGGTGATCGTAGTTGATGGTTGGAGTCATCGTCTGATTGGCCAGGCAAAGCGCGCTGAAACCCGCTTCCACGGCTCCGGCGGCGCCGAGCAAATGGCCGGTCATCGATTTCGTTGAACTGACGCCGATTTTCCGAGCCTGCTCGCCGAAGGCCTTCTTGATGGCCAGCGTTTCGATCTTGTCGTTCAATGGCGTGCTGGTTCCGTGGGCATTGATGAAGTCGACCTCGGTCGGGTGGATATCGGCGTCGGCCAGGGCTCTCTGCATCACGCCCTTGGCTCCCTCGCCGTCCTCGGCCGGCGCGGTGACATGATAGGCGTCGGCGTTCATGCCGTAGCCGACGATCTCGGCGTAGATTCTGGCGCCCCGCCGGCGCGCCGCGCCGAGCTCCTCCAGGAGCAGGATACCCGCCCCTTCGCTCATCACGAACCCATCGCGTTCCGCATCGAACGGGCGGGAGGCCCGCTGCGGCTCGTCGTTCCGCGTCGAGATAGCCCGCAGGGCGCAAAAGCCGGCCACCCCCAGCGGAGTGACCGGCGCCTCGGTCCCTCCCGCCAACATGCGATCGGCGTCTCCGCGGACGATCAAGCGGAAGGAGTCCCCGATGGAATGGGTGCTGGTAGCGCAGGCCGTGGCCGTGGCCGAGTTCGGTCCCCGGCTCCTGTATTTGATCGAAACATATCCGGATGCCTCGTTGATGATGATCGAGACCAGGAAGAACGGCGAAACCCGGTCCGGGCCTCTCTGTAGAAGCGTGCTATGACACTCCTCGATCGTCGCCAGGCCGCCGATCCCGGATCCGATGTAGACGCCGGTCCGGTCGCCCTCCAGCAGGGCCGGGTCGATTCCCGCATCCTCGACCGCCAGCGCCGCCGCCGCCAGGGCAAACTGGATGAAGCGGTCCATCCTGCGGGCCTCCCGCTTGTCGATGAAGGCCAGAGGGTCGAAGCCTTTGACCTCGCCGGCGATCCGGGTCGTATACCGGGAAGCGTCGAACCGGGTGATCGGACCGATGCCGCTTTCTCCCCGCAGCAGGACCTCCCAGTTCTTCCGGACGCCGATCCCCAAGGGGGTGACGAGTCCCATACCGGTGATGACGACGCGCCGGGCGGAAGAATGCCCGGGCGGAGAGCCTTGGACGGCCATGAACGGGGGCTTTACTTGGAGAGGCGCGTCTGGATGTAATCGAGAGCTTTGCCGACCGTGGTCAGCTTCTCGGCCTCTCCATCGGGAATGTCCAGGCCGAACTCGTCCTCGAGGGCCATGACGAGCTCCACGGTATCCAGTGAATCGGCGCCCAGATCTTCGATGAAGGAAGCGGCATCTGTCACCTGCTCCTCGCTGATGCTCAGCTTGTCGGCCACGATCGTCCTGACTTTCTTCAGAAGTTCTTCTCTTTCCATGTTGACCTCCTCAATTTATCTCAAGACGTTATGTGTACATCCCGCCGTTGACGTGGATGATCTGACCTGTGATGTACGATGCCTGGTCGGACAGAAGGAACTTGACCGTCTGGGCAACCTCTTCCGGCGTGCCCATCCGTTTCATCGGGATCATCTCCAGAAAAGCCTTCTTGACGGCCTCGGGAAGCCCCTTCGTCATGGCACTGGCGATATATCCCGGGGCGACGCCGTTGACCGTGACCTCGCGGCCGGCCACTTCCCGGGCCAGGGATTTGGTCAACCCGATGACTCCGGCCTTGGAGGCCGAATAGTTGGTCTGCCCGGCGTTTCCCATGACGCCCACGACCGAGGAGATGTTGACGATCCGGCCGAAGCGGCGGTTGATCATCGGCCGGACGGCCGCCCGGCAGAAATTGAAAACGCCCTTCAGGTTCACAGCCATGACGGCGTCCCACTCCTCCTCCCGCATCCGCATCATCAGATTATCGCGGGCGATGCCGGCATTGTTGACCAGATAATCGAGCCGCTGCTTCTCTTTGACGACCGCTTCGACCGTTGTCGCGGCCTGGTCGAAACTCGAGACATCAGCCGTCCGGACGGAGGCTCGGCCGCCGCTCCGGCCGATTTTCTCGGCCACGGACGTGAGCTTGTCGTGCTGGATATCGACCAGGACCACGAACAGTCCTTCCTTAGCCAGATCGAGGGCGATCGCCTCTCCGATCCCCTGGGACGCGCCGGTGACCAGAGCCACCTGGCCCGAAAAGGTCAGGTTAGATTTCGTTTCCATGGATAACCTCGGCCATCCTCCGCCGTCCCTTCAAGGGCCGAAAATAGACCCTGGCCGCCGCAGCCATCGTCATCGGCTTCCCCTTATTCAGATTCGGTTTCTTCAATCACCTGCCGCCCGCGGTAAAAGCCGCATTCGGGGCAGGCCCGATGGGGCAATTTGGGAGTGCCGCAGTTCGAGCAGACAGAAAAGGTGGGAAGCGTCAGGGCGTCATGGGCCCGACGCTTTCCCTTCCGTGAATGGGAGTGTCTTCGTTTTGGATTGGGCATTTAGTTCTTTTCTCTCACGAAAATTTTAAGATTTCCCAGCCGGGGATCCTCTTCCTTGACCTGACAGCCGCAGTCCCCGTTGCGCCGGACCTTGCCGCAGACCACGCAGATCCCCTCACAATCTTGCGCGCAGAGCGGCTTCAACGGGAAGGTCAAGTTCAGTTGTTCGAGGATGATCTCCCGCAGGTCAATCTGGTTGTCATGGTAGAAGACCTGGCCAAGGTCGTCTTCCTCCAGCTCTTCCTTCATGAGGTCCAGCTCTTCCGGCAGGTAGACGAGGTCGAAGGGAGCATCGACTGGGAATTCAAAGGGGCTGAGACAGCGGCTGCAGATAAAGCTCAAGCGGGCGGTCAGCCTTCCCTTGATCCAGATCTCATCGCCGACCTTGGAAACGACACATTCGGCGTGGGCCGGGGATAGAAAAACGGTGTTCTCCTCGACCAGATCGATATTGAGAAACTCGAAATCCCGGGAGACGGCGAGACCTTCTTTGGGAATCCTATCGATACTGATAACCATGGATTTTCTCGCAAAAATTCACCTTATTATACCATCTCGACTTCGATTGTCAATTCAAGAACCGACCGCCAAATAAGGCGTTCATGCAATCATTTACGTTTGTGTATGTCCGTTGGGCGCAGGAGGCCGCCCTACATAAAAAATACATCTCCGGTCACGTATCCCAAAGGAGTCCCGATTTGACAGCGCCCTCCAGGTCCTGGAAAATAGGTGAAAATGAGGAAAACCGTCTTTTCCATCCTCCTGGGTCTCACCTGCTGGGCGGCCCTCGTCCCCCATTCCGGATCCTGGATTAGAGGCCGAAGCGAAGCAGAGTGCGTCGTCCTGCTCCACGGTATCGGCCGGTCGCCGCGCTCGCTCAGCCGGCTGGAGTCCGCTCTATCCGACCGGGGATATCGCGTCTTCAACCTGGACTATCCTTCGACCGAGTTCCCTATTGAATACCTGGCCGAGGAAGTGCTCCACCCTCTGATCGAGCGCCTCCGCAGAGAATCCCCGGCCAAACTTCATTTCGTTACCCATTCGATGGGCGGGATCGTCGTCCGCTACTATCTCCAACACCATGACCTACCCAACCTGGGACGGATCGTCATGCTCAGCCCGCCGAACGGAGGGAGCGAACTGGCCGACCTCTTGAGCAGGAGCATCATCTTCAAGAGGCTCATGGCGCCGGCCGGCCGCCAGCTAGGTACAGACGCGGAAGGCCTGCCGCGAAGGCTTGGCGGGGCGGATTTTGAGTTGGGGGTCATCGCCGGCAACAAGAGCTACAATCCCATCAACTCGCTGATCCTGGACGGCCCCGATGACGGAACCGTGACCGTGGAGAGCACCAAGCTCCCGGGCATGACGGACTTCATCGTCCTCGGCTTCAGCCACCGCTCGATCATCCGGAGCAAGGTGGTGATCGGCCAAGTCATCCATTTCTTGAGGTCCGGCGCTTTCCGGCATGACCCCGGCCGCTGACCGCACCGAGATGAAAGACCTATTGCTCCCTCCGTTCAGGCTCACCCGCCGCGGGGCCGTCATCAGCCGGCTCCTTTCCGACGCCCACGTCTTCAGGGCGGCTCGAGAGTACGCCCGGGACCAGGGGGGGTCATTGGAATGGGCCTTTGGAAAGGTCAGGCTCTACGCCGATGAAATCGTCCCCGCCCCCAATATCTATTTTTACTATCGCCTCGGCAACCGGCTCGGGAAATCCGCCATCCGGATGCTCTACCGCGTCCGGACCGGGTTCGCCGACTCCGCCGGCGACCAGAGGATAAAGCCCCGATCTAGCCTCGTTTTCATCATGAACCACCGCAGCAACATGGACTATGCCCTGCTGGTCTATCTCTCTCTGAAACGAATGGCCTTGAGCTTCGCCGTAGGGGAATGGGCCCGCGTCTGGCCGCTGCGGCCCCTGATGAAGTCCATGGGCGCTTTCTTCATCAGGAGAGGCTCCCAGAACTCCCTCTACCGCGCCGTCCTGGCCCGCTACGTCCAGATGGCCACCGAGAGCGGCCTGGTCCAGGCAATCTATCCCGAAGGCCGCCTCAGCCGTGACGGGAAAATCGGTGAGCCCAAGCTCGGCCTGCTGGACTATATGCTGCGCGCTTTCGACCCCGGCGCAGCCCGGGACCTGGTGTTCATCCCCGTGGGCGTCAACTACGACCGGGTGTTCGAGGACCGAACGCTCCTGCTCACCGGAGATCCCCTGGCAGCCAGGAAAACCGGCCTCGCCGCCGCCCGAACGACTTTGTCTTTTATCGACCGCAACCTCCGGCTCATGCTCCGCCGCGGCTGGCACCGCTTCGGCTATGCCGTGGTCAACTTCGGGACCCCCCTATCGATGCGCGAATACGTCAGCCGCCACGGCATCGATTTCTCGAGCCTGGGCAAGGATGCCCGGATTGAAAAGGTCAAGGGGCTGGCCGACGAGCTCATGGCGGGTGTCGCAAGAGTCATCCCCGTCGTCCCGGTCGCTCTGGTTTCATCCGTCATGGCGGAAGACCCGAAAGCGCCCCTGGAAGGACGGGAGATCGAGGAGCGGAGTTATCGTCTTATCGAGGGCCTTGAAGCGCGGGGAGCCCACGTCTATGTTCCCCGCCATGACCGTCAATACGCCGTCCGCGTCGGCCTCCGGATGCTGACCCTGCGCCGTCTGGTTATCAAGACGGAAGGTGTCTATCGCGTCGTCCCGGGAGAGCTCCCGCTCCTGCGTTTCTACGCCAACTCCATCTCACATCTTTTGGCTTGAAAGCATCTGTCCACTGGGGAGGAGGTTTGTCACCAACCACGCCTCTTTTGACCTGAGCGAGGGCTTGGGTGAGGAAGTCCATCGAGAAGGCTCGGGATATATGCCTCGAAGTCACGCTGCGATTTTCCCGGCGAGGAAATCTTGCTCGATTCGCTCCTCGCTCTCCGCTCCGCGGATCCCTTCCCGCTCGTCGCTCATACGGACTTCTCACCATACATCCCGAGCTCCGCTTGATAAAGCAGTGTTGCCGAGTATAATAAGAACGAGATGAGTGGATTTAATACTGAGATCAAACGCCTGGCGGCGGCCTTCCACATCCAGACTCAGGATCTGGGTCCGAGCGCTCGCTGCGTCGAGTCACTCATCTATAAATCGGGAAAGCTCCTCTCCTCGCGGAAGATCGACTACACTTCCTCGCTGGCCAACCCTCAGCTCCCCGGCAAAATCCAGCACATCATGGAAGAGCAGCATGAGGCCATACTCAAAGAGATCTCCGAGGGAAGATTCGATCATTATCTGACGCCGGAAGAGAAGCGGTCCTTCCCCGACAAGGGCTGATGGCCTCGGAAAAAAAACTCTTTCTGATCGACGGCAACGCCCTCCTCTACCGTTCTTACTACGCCATCCAGCGTCTCTCGACCTCCCGGGGATTTCCCACCAATGCCATCTACGGTTTCATCAGCACGCTTCGCAAGCTCATCAACCAGGAAAAGCCCCACTACCTGGGGATCGTTTTCGACACCGGGAAGCCCACCGTACGGCATCAGGCCTTCAAGGCTTACAAGGCCCACCGCAAGCCCATGCCGGAAGACCTCATTTCTCAGGTTCCCGTTCTGAAGAAGGTCATCCAGGCTATGAACATACCGCTGTTCGAGCATGAGAATTATGAGGCCGATGACGTCCTGGGGAGCTTGGCGCGGAAGGCGGGGAAGCTGCGAATTCCGTCCGTTATCGTCAGCACGGATAAGGACCTTCTTCAGCTCGTGAATGCTCAGACCACGGTCTACAATCCGGCCAAGGAGGTTTATCTCGATGAAGCCAAGGTCAAGGAGGTCTTCGGAGTCGCCCCTTCCCAGGTCATCGATGTCCTGTCCCTCTGGGGAGATCCGTCGGACAATGTCCCAGGGGTGCCGGGGATTGGGGAGAAGACGTCGAAGACCCTGATCAGCCAATTCGGGTCGCTGGAGAATTTGCTCCGCCGCCTGGAAGAAGTCAAGAATCCCCGCTTGCGCGAGAGCATCAGCCGGAACATGGGCCAACTCGAGCTCAGCCGGCAATTGGTGACGATCGAGAAGGGCCTGGATGTTCCCTTCAACCTGGATGACTTCGCCATCTCCCCCCCGAACGCAGAGGAGCTGGAGCCCCTTTTCCAGGAACTGGAATTCACCTCGCTGCTCGTGGAGCTGGTCGGAAAACCCGCCCAGGTCGAAAAAAAATATTCAGCGATACTCGACGATCCGGCTCTCCGGGAGCTCATCGGCCGGATCCGGAAAGCCGGATTCGTCTCGCTGGACACAGAAACGGACAGCCCTTCTCCCACCCGGGCCCGACTCGTCGGCATGTCCTTTGCCATCAAGGCCGGGGAAGCGTTTTACCTTCCCCTCGGGCATGACTACATGGGCGCGCCGGTCCAGATTCCCAAGAACACGGCGTTCGATCTCCTCCGCGGCGTCCTCGGCGACCCGGGAATCCGGAAGATCGGACAGAACATCAAGTATGACGCCATCGTGCTCCGGCGCGAGGGCCTGGAGCTCCGGGGCATCGATCTGGACACGATGGTCCTCTCCTACCTTCTGGAGCCGAACTGGGGCAAACACAACCTGGAAAAGCTGGCCCTCACCTATCTCCATACCCAGGCCATTCCTTACAAGGAGGTCGCCGGCAAGGGAAAGAACGCGGTCACGATGAACGCTGTTCCCGTGGAGAGGGTCGTGCCCTACGCCTGTCAGGACGCCGACTTCGCCCTCGCCCTCAGCGAATCGCTCTGGCCGACGGTCGTGGAGAGAAACCTCGACCGTCTCTATCGCGAGATCGAACAGCCGCTCATCGAGCTCCTGACCGAGATGGAGATCTGGGGGGTCAAGGTCGACCACCGGGCGCTCGCGGAGCTCTCCGCTGAACTCGACTTGGAACTCCAGCGCCTGGAAGAGAAGATCTTTGAGCTCAGCGGCGGCAAGTTCAACCTCAACTCACCGCAGCAGCTGGGGGACATCCTTTTTCACAAAATCCAGCTGCAGCCGTCCCGAAAGACCAAGATCACTAAGCGCTATTCGACCTCCCTGGACGTCCTCCAGGAACTGGCGCTTCTTCATCCCCTGGCCCAGTTTGCCCTGGAATACCGGCAGATGTCCAAGCTCAAGTCTACCTACGCCGCCGCCCTTCCGCTCCTCATCAACCCGGAAACGGGCCGGATCCATACCTCTTACAACCAGACCGTCACTTCGACGGGGCGGCTCTCCAGCTCCGAGCCCAACCTCCAGAACATCCCGATGCGCGGTCCGATGGGGCAGCGCTTCCGCCAAGCCTTCATCCCCGAGCCAGGAGACCTTCTTCTGGCCGCGGACTATTCTCAGATCGAGCTCCGCGTGCTGGCCTATCTTTCCCAGGACCCGGCGCTCATCGAGACGTTCGCCGCCGACCGCGATATCCATGAAGAAACGGCTCGCCGGGTCTTCGGGGAGGCTCTCCTCCAACCACGGGAAGAGCTCCGGAGAAAGGCCAAGATCATCAACTTCAGCATCATCTACGGGACATCGGCCTTTTCTCTGGCCAAAGAACTGGGAACATCCCAGCGCGACGCCCAGGATTTCATCGACCGTTATTACACCCAACACCCTAAGGTCGGAGAATTCCTGGAGGAAACGGTCCGGAAGGCCGCGGAGAAAGGGTTCACCGAGACCATCTTCGGCCGGGTCCGGCAGGTCCCCGAGCTCAGACAGAAAGACCGGATGGTCCAGCAGGCCGGCCGCCGCATCGCTCTCAACGCACCCATCCAAGGCTCGGCCGCCGACCTGATGAAAAAGGCGATGATCGATATTTGGCGGGAGTTCCAAAAGCGGCGGCTCAAGACCAAGATCATCCTCCAGGTCCACGACGAGCTGGTTTTCGAGGCGCCCGAGGAGGAGAAAGCGGTCGTGGCCGATCTTGTCCGGGAGAAGATGGAAAACGTCTTCCCTATACAGGTCCCTCTGAAAGTCCACCTTGGCTGGGGCCGCAACTGGGCCGAGGCGAAATGAGGAGAGCGATTGATTTGCCTCAGAGGTCTTTCTGGAAGACGCGGAAGCGTTTATAGATCTGCCCTCCCATCTTCTCCATCTCCGCCCGCACCCGGACGTTGGTTTCCATCTCGTGGTGGCTGTCCATGATCTCCATGCCGGCTTCTTGGGCCGATATGATCATGGGCGTTCCCATGAAGACGTCGAGCCCCTGGCCCCGGTGCTTCTCTCTCACGGCTCCGAGGAGGAGGTCGAGCTGCTTGGTCTTCCTGGCCGCCCGGAGGATATGGATGAACCCGAACGGGAGAATGCGTCCCCGCGCCTTCTGGATGCCCTCGGTCATATCAGGAATCCCGATCACGAAAGCCGCGGGCTCGCCGTCCTTGGTCACCACCTTGATGAAACGCGGGTCCAGGACGGGCATATACCTCTTGGCGAGGTCGTCCATCTCCTTTTCATCGAGAGGGGCGAACCCGTAGATATCGCTTCCGGTGTAACATTCGTTCATCAGGCTTAAGATGGGCCGGATCCAGGGCTTGAGCTCCTTGCGTTTGCGGAATTCGACGACCTTGAAGATCCCTTTTCTTGCCGTCCGCTCGAAAATCTTCTTGTAGAATTCCGGCAGCTCCTTGGGCACATCGAGTTTATAGACGAAGTAATCGATATCCTTGGTGTATCCTTCGTTCTCCACAAGGCGAGGCAGCCATTCATAGTTGTAATAGGTGGCTATGGTGGCCCGGTGTTCGAACCCTTCGATGAGGAATCCCTCCGGGTCCTGGTCCGAAAAACCATAGGGCCCGACGATTCGGCTCATGCCGAGGCCGCGGGCCCATTCTTCGACCCGGCTGAGCAGAGCGTGGACAACCTCTTGATCCTCCCAGGCTTCCAGGAAACCGAAGCGCCCGAGTTTCTCGTTCCGGTATTCGTTAAAACGAGTGTTGATAATGCCCATGATCCGGCCGACGAGCTGACTTCCCCGGAAAGCCAGGAGCAGAATAGTTTGACAGTAACCGAACGCTTTGTTCTTCTTCGGATTGAAATACTTCCATTCATCCATATAGATTGGAGGCACCCAGTTGCGGTGATTCTCATGGATCTTTTCCGGAAGATAGATGAACGCTTTCAGGTCCCGGCGTGTCTTGACCTCGCGGACGTCGATGGCCATTGCTTTCTCCCTTCGTGTGCAACTCTAACGTCAACTCCCTTATCCTATAATCAACGCAAAAAATCAATTTCTCCAAGCCGGCCCGCTCTCGATTGACAATTTCCTTTCATTCCTGATAATAATGAAGCTTCGTGAGGCGGAACAGGAATCTCGACCGGGCATGAAAAAACGGACTTTCCCCCGCGGCGTTCATCCTCCGGAGACGAAGGAAGCGACCAGCGATAGTCCCATTCTCCCCCTTCCCCCGCCGGAGCGGGTCATCATCCCCCTTCTCCAGCACTTTGGGAGCCCGGCCCGGCCTCTCGTCAAGAAGGGGCAGGAGGTTTTCCTCGGGCAGATGATCGGAGAGACGACCGGCCTCTTTTCCGCCCATGTCCACGCCAGCGTTTCGGGCACGGTCCTGGCTATTGAAGAACACGTTCATTCCGGCGGCTATCCGGTGCCGGCGGTCGTCATTTCCAACGACGGTCAGGACCGGATGGGTTCCGAGACGGGCGGTACGGCCGATCCGTTTTCGCTCTCGCCGGACGAGATCCGTCAAAAAGTCAAAGACGCCGGCGTTGTCGGATTGGGGGGAGCGGCCTTCCCGACCGCGGTGAAACTCGCGCCTCCCAAGGACAAGCCCATCGATATTCTGATCATCAACGGCTGCGAGTGCGAGCCGATGCTGACGGCCGATTACCGGCTGATGCTGGAGCATCCGGAGGCGGTCCTCAAGGGGGCCGAACTCGCCCGCCGGGCCGTCGGCGCCCACAAGACCATCATCGGCATCGAGGACAACAAAGGCGAGGCCGCGGATATCCTCCGCCGGCAGGCCGACCATTTTCCGGTCGATATCCACCTGCTCAAAACCAAATACCCTCAGGGCGCAGAGAAGAACCTGATCTACGCCCTCCTCCGCCGCGAGGTTCCCCGGGGAGGTCTTCCTTTTGACGTCGGGATCGTCGTCCAGAATGTCGGCACGGTCAAGGCGATCTGGGAGGCGGTCTCTGCCGGAAAGTCGCTCTATGAAAGGGCGGTCACGGTTGGGGGGCCCGGCATTCGCCAGCCGAAAAACCTGTTGGCCCGGATAGGAACGCCCTTCCGGACCGCCGTTGATTTCTGCGGCGGTCTCAAGGAGGACGCGAACACCCTGATCATGGGCGGACCGATGATGGGACTGGCCCAGTGGTCCCTGGACACGCCCATCGTTAAGGGAACGTCGGGAATCCTGGCCTGGCGTTCTCCTGCGCCTGCCTTCGAATATCCCTGCATCCGCTGCGGGCGCTGTGTCGAACACTGCCCGATGGGACTCTCTGCCACACAGCTGCACAAATTCGTCCGCTATGGAAAATGGGCTGAAGCCGAGAATTGGGGAGTCCTGGACTGCGTTGAGTGCGGCTGCTGCCAGTACATTTGCCCCTCCAAGATTCCCCTGGTCCACTGGATGCGACTGGGGAAAAATAAAATCAACCGGGCAAAACGAAAAAAGAGCGCTTGATCATGACCGGATCCTACCTTGTTCAATCCTCTCCCCACATCCAGGCGAAGGACACCACGCCGCAAATCATGGTTCGGGTTATCATCAGTTTGCTTCCGGCTTGTCTCGCCGCCCTGTATTT
Organism: Candidatus Aminicenantales bacterium; assembly: GCA_049287565.1. Classification (GTDB taxonomy): domain Bacteria; phylum Acidobacteriota; class Aminicenantia; order Aminicenantales; family UBA8522; genus UBA8522. The sequence goes on along the minus strand of JBAQGA010000040.1, from coordinate 17,959 downwards.
CTTCCGGCTCCGCGCCCTCGCTCTTATCGTCGTCTGCATAATCGCCAGCCTGGCCACCGAGGCGGTCTTCCTCTGGGCCAGAAAAAAACCTTTGGTCCCGGTCCTCGACGGCTCGGCGATCATCACCGGACTGCTCTTGGCCATGACGCTGCCCCCCTCCTTCCCCTTGGGTTCCGCAATCATCGGGGCCGTTGTTTCCATCGGCATCGGCAAGCAGGTGTTCGGCGGACTGGGCCACAATATTTTCAACCCAGCCCTCGTCGGGCGGGCTTTCCTTTCCGCCGCTTTTCCCGTCGCCATGACGACGTGGCTCCCTCCGGTTACGCTCAAGGTTGACCTCGCCACGTTCGCCACGCCCCTAGGAAACCTGAAATTCCAGGACGCCGTCGCCCAAGGAACCCTGGCGCCTCTCCGGGACCTCTTTTTGGGAAATATCGGCGGCTGTCTCGGCGAGACCTCGGCGATCGCCCTCCTCATCGGGGGGATTTATCTCCTCCTCAAACGCACGATCGACTGGCGTATCCCGCTGGGAAGCGTTATCTCCTTGGGTCTCTTCAGCGGCGCCTTCTGGCTGGCCGACCCCGGCCGCTACGCTTCCCCTCTCTTCCACCTTCTGGGCGGCGGCTTCCTTATCGGCGCCCTCTTCATGGCCACTGATATGGTGACCTCTCCCGTTACTTCCAGGGCCACCTGGATCTATGCTCTCGGCATCGGCATAGTCATCGGGATTATCCGGCTTTTCAGCGGCTATCCGGAAGGCGTTATGTACAGCATCCTGTTCATGAATACTTTCGTCCCGCTGCTCAATCACTACCTGCGTCCGCGTATCCTGGGAGAGAGGAATAAGAAATGAGCTTGTCCTCCCGGATGGTCATCGTCCTTACCGCCGTCGGGCTTCTTTCGGGAGGTTTCCTGGCCAGCGTCGGTATCCTCACCAAGGATCGGATCGCGCTGAATAAAAAAATGGAGATCGAACGGGCCATCGTCTCCGTCGTCCCCGGGTCGGTCGCGACCGAAACCCTTTATGAGGAAAAGGAGTTCATCGTTTATGGCGGCAAGAACAAGTCCGGCGATCTTCAGGGATTCGCCGTTTATACAACCGGCGTCGGCTTCCAGGACAAGATCATCCTCATGATCGGCACCGATGCTTCCCTCTCCCGCCTCAACAGCCTCGTCGTCCTCGACCAAAAAGAGACGCCCGGGCTGGGGGCGAAGATCGTCGACCGGATGTCCTTCCTTGTTTATTGGGAAAACAAGGACTTCACTCAACCCTTTAGCCTGCGCAAGCCACCCGCCCCGTCGCCGGAGAGCCTCTCCGCCTCCGAGGTCAACACCAACACCGGGGCGACCATCTCCTCGGAGGCCGTGCTCAACATCGTCAACGCCGCCCGGGAGAAGGTCAAAGCTTTGAGAGAAGAGGGCAAGCTCGCGCTCGGAGGGACGCATGCCGAGTAGGACCGCCGGCCAGGATTTTCTCAAAGGCCTGTGGCAGGAAAACCCGATTTTTCGCCAGATGCTGGGGATGTGCCCGACCCTGGCGGTATCCAACGCCGTCATCAACGGGATCGCCATGGGACTGGCCACCGCCTTCGTCCTCATCTTCAGCTCCTTTCTGATATCGCTCATCAAGAAGCTGATCCCAAACCAAGTGCGGATTGCCTGTTATGTCGTCATCATCGCGACATTCGTGACCATCGCCGACCGCTTCCTGGCGGCCTTCTTCCCCCCCATCTCCAAAAGCCTCGGCCCGTTCGTTCCACTCATCGTCGTCAACTGCATCATCCTCGGCCGGGCCGAAGCATTTGCTTCCAAGAACTCGCCGGGTCGCTCGGTCATCGATGCCCTCGGCATGAGCGCAGGGTTTATCCTGGCCCTGCTCATCCTCAGCTCGATCCGGGAGGTTCTGGGAAGTGGGACCTTCCTGGGCTACAAGATTATGGGGGGGTGGTTCGAGCCCTGGGTGATCATGGTCCTTCCTCCGGGCGCGTTCATCACCCTCGGGGTCCTGATGGCCATCAGCCTGCAGCTGGAAAAGAAAAAAAGGGGGAAATAAGAGTGGAGCTCATCACCCTTTTCATCGGCGCGATCCTGATCAATAACTTCGTCCTCCACTACTTCCTCGGGATCTGTCCTTTCCTGGGCGTCTCCAAGAAAATTGACGCCGCCCTCTCCATGGGGTTGGCGGTGACCTTCGTTATGAGCCTCACAGCCGTTGTTTCGTGGGCGATCAATCATCTGATTTTGATCCCTTACGGTCTCGATTATCTCCAGATCGTCTCCTTCATCCTGGTCATCGCTTCGCTGGTGCAACTGGTCGAAATGTTCATCCGGAAGACCAGCCCTCCCCTCTATCAGGCAATGGGCATCTATCTCCCGCTGATCACGACCAACTGCGCCATCATGGGGCTGGCTCTGCTGACGGCCTTGAAAAATTACGACTTTGTCGAGGCCGTGGTTTTTGGCGTGGGGTCGGGTCTCGGTTTTACCCTGGCCATCGTCCTTATGGCAGCCATCCGTGAGCAGCTCGAGGTGGCCGATGTGCCCAAGCCGCTCCAGGGGGCGGCCATTGCTCTGATCATCGCCGGGATCATGGCCCTGGCCTTCTTCGGCTTCTCTGGGATGATCAAGTGATGAGCGTTCTCGTTCCGATTGTTACCATGACGGCCCTCGGCCTTCTCTTTTCCTTGGGTCTCGTCTTCGCCTACAAAAGACTTGCCGTCGAGGTCGACCCCCGGGTGGAAAAGATCAATGAGTCCCTGCCCCAGGCCAACTGCGGCGCCTGCGGATACGCCGGCTGCCAAGCACTCGCAGAGGCTATTGCCGTCGGTAAAGCCGCCGCCGACAGCTGTCCGGTCGGAGGCACGGAAACCGTGGAGAAGATTTCCTCCATACTCGGAATCAAGGCTGGAGAGGTGGTCAAGAAGGTCGCCCGTCTCCACTGCCGCGGCACCACGGAGGCGGCCCCGCGCCGGAGCGAATATCTCGGCCTCAAGACCTGTTATGCCTCTCATCTCATGGGGGGCGACAAACTCTGCACCTACGGCTGTCTGGGCCTCGCTGATTGTGTCCAGGCCTGCCCGTTCGATGCCATGGAGATGTCGGCTGACGGCTTGCCGCTCGTCATCGAAGAGAAATGCACGGCCTGTGGGAAATGCGTTGATGCCTGCCCGCGCAACCTCCTCGAGCTCCACCCTCTCTCCCAGAACATCCTCGTTTTTTGCCGTTCCAAGGACCGCGGCGCGGTCGCCAGGAAGGCCTGCAAGAACGCCTGCATCGCCTGCGGCATCTGCTCCCGGGCCTGCCCGGAGGCCATCGTCATCGAGGACAACCTGGCCGTGATTACGGATCACAAGAAGATCGACCCGGAAAAAATCCCGGCGATCGAGAAATGCCCGACGCTGGCCATCGGCCGGCTGAAGAAAGACCATGAAGGATAGCGCTACGGTCGTTCGCGTGCAGAACGATCTCGCCTGGGTCAAGGTTACCCCGAAGGTGGCCTGCTGCGAATGTTCCGCCCGGATGTTCTGCTCTGCCAAGCAGGACGAAGAGGGGAAGCTCGCCGTCCGCAACCCCGTCGGCGCCCGTCCGGGAGACGAAGTGGAGATCGAAGTGCCGGAGACCGACTACAGCCGCGCGCTGAGCGCGATTTTCGGATTTCTGCTCATCGCTTCCTTGGCCGGGCTTGCCCTCGGTTATGTCTTTTCTCCAGTCAGGAGTCTGGCGCCCGGCGAAAACGGCCTCATCGGGCTTCTGGCCGGCCTCGGGCTCAGCGGCCTGGTCATCCACCGGCGCTATCGGGCCGGGAAGCGTGACGCCGGCTGGCCGGTGATTGTTGAGATTCTCAAGAACGGAGGATTCCATGGATAGACGCGATTTCCTGAGATTTCTGTTCGCTTCACCGCTGGCCGTTCCTCTTCTATCAATGGCGCGAGTTGCGGAAGATAGCCCCGCCCTCTACCTGATCACCGATAATCCCCAGAATTACCTTCCCACGATCGTCACCGAGATGGAAAAAAGCGGACTGATTCAGGGAACGCGTTTTTCGCTCCGTGAACCGCATCCCTTCGCCGGAGAGCTGCGGGCGGCTCTGGCCCGAAAAGGATGGGAATATGCAAGCGGGGCACCGTCGGCCGCTCTCACCCTGGCTTTTCAGCCCCTTCGCCGGTCCGCTCCGCCCTCTTTCACCCTCATCAGGCACGGCCGAGTCTGGGATCTCCGAACCCGGGAGCTCGGGAAATTGTGGCGGGAAATGAACGCCCGGAGTTCGGCCTCGACCTGCTTGACCGTCGCTTCCTTCTCAAAGCCGGCACCTCTCCTTTCCCCCGGGAGGAGCGCGGCCGTTTTTGTCGACGGGAAAAAGCGGGATACCTTGTCTCTGAAAATAAGTCAAATGCGGCGATACAGGACTCTCCGCGGCGAGGTCCTGATCCGGGTCGAAGGCGGAAAGGTCGAAGTCCTGGCGTCTTCCTGCCGCCACAAAATCTGTCAGTCGTCCGCACCGGCCTTCCTGACCGGCGAGCGGATCGTTTGCGCGCCGAACCATTTCCTTCTGGCCATCGATGGTCCCCGTTTTATCGATACTGTCACCGGCTAGGAAGGGACTCTTCCCTGTCCTCTTCCTGGTCTTCTTTATGGCGGGTTGCCGGACGCGTTCCCGGTGGCATGAATATACCCTTCTCTTTTTCGATACGGTCTGCGATGTCCAGGTCTTCTGCCCGGCCTCTCAAGTGGATGAAACACAGAAGGAAATGCGCCGTGTCTTTACCGATATCGAAGCCCATTTCTCGCCGGACCGAACCGACTTGTCCTCAGCGGCGGTCCTCGAGCTTTACGGCACCGCCCGCCGCCTTCATGCCGACTCCGGCGGCTATTTCGATATCAGCGTCGGCCCCCTGACCCGGCTCTGGGGATTTCAAACAAAATCCTATCGCCTCCCTGCGCCCGAAGAGATCACGGCCGCTCTTCTTCTCGTCGGACAGGATGCCATCCGTGAGCAGTCCGGTTCTCTCGTCCTGGCCCCCGGGATGCGTCTGGATTGGGGAGGTCTCGCCAAGGGCTGGGGAGTCGATCTCGCCGCCTCCGCGCTTCGCGGCCTGGGAATCGCCCGAGGGTTTATCAATGCCGGGGGAGACCTTTTTTGCTGGGGGAGAAACCCGGCGGGTTCCGCCTGGCGCATCGGAATCAAGAACCCGCGCCGGCAGGGCTATCTTGGCGTCCTCTCCGTAAGCGGCGTCGCTGTCGCCACCTCAGGGGATTACCAAAGATATTTTGAGAAAGACGGCGTTCGGTATCACCATATATTCGACCCGCGGACGGGCTACCCCGCCCGGGGCAAACAAAGCGTGACCGTCATCGGCCCGGAAACAGCCCTTTGCGACGGCCTCTCAACAGCCTTGTTCTCCAGCCCGACCCCGGATGATACCCTGGCCCGATATCCGGACTACTCAGCTATCATCGTCGATGATAAGGGAAAAATCCGCGTTCTGGGAAAATCCTACCCCCTCGAAATCCTCTAGCCCCGCCTTGCCTGAATTATTCACAAACACTGCGAAAAAATAATCCCCCTCCCCAATATTCCAGGCTATATCTTCATGGGCATGATCACATAGGTGTACTTGATCGTCTCTTCGAGATCCGGTTTCATGATGGCCGCGCTGTTCTCGTCTTTAAGCTCCAGACGGACCCTCTCGGAACTGACCGACAATAAGAAATCCAGAAGATATTGGGAGTTGAATCCGACTTCGATGTCCGCTCCTTTGTAGTCGACTTCTAGGTCGTCCCGGGCCTCGCCGATTTCCGGGTTGGACGAGAATAATTTGAGATTCCCTTTGCCGATCGAGAATTTTATCCCTCGCGACCTTTCCGTCGACAGCAAAGAAACACGGCGGATCGCCTGGGTGAATTCATCTTTCGATACCTGGAGGACATGAGGATTGTCTTTTGGAATGACCGCTTCGTAATTCGGAAACTTGCTCTCTATGATCCTGCTTATGAGCATCCGGTTTCCGACCCGAAAGAACAAGTTGTTTTCGTCGCTATCAAACTCGACTCCTTCGACGGTCATCTTCCTGAGCTCTCCCAGCGATTTTTTGGCAACGATGACCCGGATTTCTTCTCCCATTTCAAGGTTCTCAACGGCTGCCGAAGCGTACGAAAGCCGATGCCCATCCGTGCTGACCAACTCCATCGCGTTGTTCTTCAGGATCAGAAGAGCCCCGTTCAAATAATATCTTTGCTCCTGGGCGATGGCAAAATATACCCGGTCGATCATCTCCCGAAAGACATCTCCCGGCAGCTTTATCTTTTTTTCAAACTTCCCTTCCGGGACCTGGGGAAAATCTTCTTTCGGCAGGCAAAGTATCTTGAACTGACTCTTTCCCGAGCTGATCTCCATCATTAAATCGTCGTTTTCCTCAAAGACGATCGTTTTTTCATCAGGCAGCGACTTAACTATTTCGAATATCTTTTTTCCCGAGACCGTAATCGCCCCCGGCTCTTCGACACTCGCCGGAAAATGTGTTTTCAGACCGACCTCTAAGTCTGTCCCGGTCATTTCGACCCTGTCGGCCATCGCCTGAACCAGAATGTTCGCCAGTATCGGCATCGTATTTCTTTTTTCAACGATCCCCTGCAAAAGCTGGAGTTCGTCGAGGACGATTTCCTTGGGCACGAAGAATTTCATTTTTCCACCTTTCTCAGTATTCTCTTATCTTTCTTTTGTTATTTATATATATACTTTATTTAAGAAGAATAAGAAAATCAATTGGAAATGTGCAAATCATCGTTAACTCATTGATAGGGTTACTGAATCAGGCCGATCAAATTGTTGATTTCTTTGTTGAATTCAGAATTCTTGCGCCGCAGCTTCTGGATTTTCCGCACGCTATGCAGGACCGTCGTATGGTGTTTCCCGCCGAATTTTTTTCCGATTTCGGGAAGGCTGGCCTTGACCATCTCTCTGCAGAGGTACATGGCGATTTGCCGGGGGAAAGCGACCTTGGGAGAGTTGTTCTTGGACTTGAGCTGGGAGAGCTTGATTTTGAACTGATGGGCGACGAGTTTTTGGATTTTTTCCACAGATACGATCGATGCCATGGAATCGAGGAGGCTTTTTAACGCTTCCTTGGCGATTTCAAGGTCGAGCTGCACTCCTTTTAGAGAAGAATAGGCGATGACGCGGCGGAGATAGCCTTCGAGTTCGCGGATGTTGGAGTGGACCTTATCGGCGATGAAAAGAGCGACGCTCTCGGGGAGATCGACGCCTTCGACCTGGGCTTTTTTCTTGAGGATGGCGATGCGGGTTTCGATGTCGGGAGGCTTGAGGTCGGCGATCAATCCCCACTCGAAACGGGAACTAAAACGCTCCTCGAGCTGTGGAATTTCCTTGGGGGGACAGTCGCTGGAGATGACGATTTGTTTCTGGTTCTCATAGAGATGGTTGAAGGTATGGAAAAATTCCTCTTTGGTTCGCTCCCGGCCGGAAAGATAATGGATATCATCCATCAGGAGAAGATCGATGCTCCGATACTTCTGGCGGAAATCGAGAATCTTGCCGTACTGGATATGATTAATCAACTCGTTCATAAACTTTTCTGTGGTGACATAGAGAATCTTCATGCGCTGATGCTTGGCCAAAGCGTAATGGCCGATGGCATTCATCAGGTGAGTCTTGCCGAGGCCGGCGCCTCCGTAGACATAGAGGGGATTGTAGGATTTGGCCGGATTCTTGGAAACGGCCAGGGCGGCCGCGTGGGCGAACTGGTTGCAACCGCCGACAACAAACGTCTCAAAGCTGTAATTCGGGTTGAGGTTGGGGCTCAGCAAAGGGCCGTGCTGGGCCCGCCTCTCCTCGGGGGAACGGCGGATGAACGGGCTCGGCGTTTCATCAAAGATATACTTGATATCAAAGGCCTTGGCGAAGAGGCCTTCGGAAGCTTCGGAGATCACCGAGGAATAGTGAAAGGAGAGCCAATCCCGGAAATAGGAGTTGGGCACCTTGATGTAGAGAATGTCCTTCTCCTGGCCGATGTAAAGAGTGGGGTCGAACCAGGTCTCGAAGCTGTTCTGGTCGACCTTCTTTTTGATTGTTTGGAGGATTTGCAGCCAAGCGTTTGGTTTTTCTTTATCTTGCATAGCGGCGATTCATATTTCCACAGAAATTTCCACAACTGTGGAAAACCTTCCAGGTTTATTGGTGGGGCGTCCCCGAAGGCGTGGAGAATAATAGCACTCTGAAAAACCGATTACAAGAGGGCAATAAAAAGAGCAGAAATTTATATTTATTTTCTCCCATCGGCCGCAGGATGCCACCCTCGGCCCCCGCACCCCGGGGAACCAGTCCCGTCGGTTCCCCCCGCCAGAATTCTGGCGGGTCCCCCTTCCGCTACGGGGGCTTTAGGGCGGCATCCTACAGCCGTTATAGTAATCACATACTGAGAGATGTTTCGTTGGAAAGAAGCAGAAAATTCTTCGCTCTCTGGGGGGGTCGGGGGAAAAGAAGCTAGAAGTCGAAACCGATCCAGAACTTGACCTGGAATGATCCCAAGCCCTGGACGTTCAGGGGATCGGAAAAATCCGCCCAGCCCAGCTTCTTGGCCCATTCGATATGCATGGGAAGCCCCATAAGAAAGAGGTGAACGCCCCAGCCAAAGGAGCCGATGGCGTCCAAGGTTTCGGGTGGCAAGGAGGGATCGGCATAGTGATAGAATTTTGCCGGGTAGCCGCTGAGCCGCGAACGCGTGAGGTCAAAGAAGAGGACTCCGCGAACAGGGCCGAGCGGACCGATGAGGGTAGAAGCGAAACTGACCAAGGGCAGACGCAGCTCGGCGTTGGCGAACCAGCCCTCGGTGCTGGCCAGGTTGTAAAAGTAGGAGGAGCGGACCTGGTTGTTCCCCCCGTAATAGAAAAGGAAGGGGTTTCGACCCCGGCTGACCCAGCCCTCGAAACGGAAAGCGAGGAGGGCATCGCCTCCCAGGTTGATGTATTTGCGAAGATCGGCCTGCATCGTGGTGTTGCTGAAGAAACCTTGAGCCACCGGGAGAGCTCGAGATAGTGACAGGCGAAAGGTATGGCCGGCGCGGGGGCCGTAATAAGGGCTGAAATGGGTCGTCTCGCCGATCAAGGACAGGGAGAAGGAAAGAACACGGCCGTTCCAGAAATATTTGTAGTCCGAAGAGCCGTACCGCTTGATCTCGTAAGGGTCGAGGAAACTTTCCTCATAACGATAGAAACCCGTGTTGCCCTCAAGGCGATGATAGCGGTCGAGAGGATAATAGATACTGAGGTTGGCGCTCGTTATCTTGCGGTAGGCGATGGCGTCTTTATAGGTCAGGCGGTTGGCGAGACCGGGGTCGAAATAGGCATAGGCGGGATAAAAGAACATCGTGTATTCAAAGAAGCTGGGCATGAACTGGAGGCGGCGCCTCTGATTGAGATAGGAAAAAAAGTAGGAACGGAATCCGCGCGCCTGATAGATCATGACCTGGAAATTGTGATCGCCCAGGAGGTCGCCGAAGGCGAGGGCGGCGCCGCCGAAGAGCGAACCGTCCGTTGAGACGAAGAGGTCGATCGGCGGCCGCTGGGCCACGTAAAGCTTCTTTATCCCCTTATAGGGCTCGATTTTCTTCTCGTCTATATCCAGAGTGAGCCGCGGCTGGAAGGAGCGTGTGCTCTCAGGGCTTCCCAGGTCGGCAAAGGAGATCCGGTCCTCGACGACTCCCTGGAGCCGGGCCGAAAAGATCTGATAGGACCCCTTGTTAAAGGAGGCGAAGACGATCCTCTCCGGGTCGGCCGGATGAGGGGAGGGGAAAAAATTCCCGGTCCAGACGTCCGTGTAGCGGCGGAGTTCTCCGCCGGCGAGGTCGACGGAATAGATATTGAATGCGTCCCGGACGTCGCTGATGAAAAAGATCCGGCGCGAGTCGGCCGAGAATGACGGGCAGGTGGTGTTGCCGGGCCCGAAGGTCAGCTGGGTTTTGAGCGAGAGGTCGGCGAGGGGCGAGAGGAAAAGCTTGTCGGTCTTGTCCAGCCGGATCGTGTAGGCAACGGACCGGCCGTCGGGAGAGATGACCGGTGCCTTCTCGAAAAAAGCGTCCTGGGTCAGGTTGGCGATCTCCCCGCTGGCGAGGTCGAGACGGAAGATATCGTGGATCCCGCGGCTGAAGGCGGTGAACAGGACCGCACGACCGTCCGGAAAAAAGCGGGGTGCAGAAGGACGGTCATAGCCGATCTCGTACTTCCGCTGGATATCGTTCTTCAGCGGATCGACGAGATAGAGGGAATACCTCCGGCCGTCCCGGGCGATGAAGACGAGGACATCTCCATCCGGGGACCAGGCGATGTCACTCCCCAAAGACGGATCATACTCGTAGGTGATGTATTCGTAGGCGGTGGTGAACCCGGGGGTGATATTCTTGACGACCGACCCGTCTTTTGTCGAGATGAGAACGAGGTCGATTTCATAATCGGGCACGTTAAAGGTCAGGGCGGCGACCAGGTCTCCGGAGGGTGATACGGCATGGGAAAAGGCGAAATAATACGGATTGCGGGGAAACTTCGGTCCGAGGGCGATGCTGTAGTCTTCGGGGTTATCACGGAGGAGGAATTTCCGATTTTTCTCCCGGAGATATTTCCGAAAATCGTGGTTGAACTCGTAGGGCTTGACGTTGAAAGCCCGCTTGAGCGGTGTGAGCCTCCCAACGAGGGGAGAGTTCCGGAGCGCCTGCCAGAGATCTTTGACTCCGTTCGGGCCGTAGCGTGAATCGATGAAATCATAGAGGGCGTGGCCGAAATCGTAAGCGGGGTCACGGGGCATGGGAAAGCGGGCTTCGAGGTCGCCCGAGTCCGTCAGCTCCGGGATGCGGTCATTGAGCACGGCATCGCGGACGATCATCGTCGACCAGGAAGACCAGGCCTGGGTGACGTACTCGGAGAGGCCCTCGAAGAACCACAGCGGCGGGACGTTCAGGGCATAGAGAGAGACGCCCTGGCTGCCCCAGAGGATATCGAACTGGAAGACGTGGCCGAGTTCGTGCTCGACGAGGTGCTGGAGCTCATCGATGGGCATGTCCCCGTGAATCCCGATTCGGTGGAGAAGGGGTTCGCTGACTCCGAGGACACCTTCTGAGATATCGAACAGGTTGGAAAGCTCGAAGTCGGTATAGGTGGTGTAATAAATAAGCGGGACGGGGTCGGAGAGCTGGTGTTTGAGGATTTCGCTCAACTTCTGGTAGGCGCTCTCGGCCAGCTCGGCGATGGACTTGAGAAGGCGAGGTTCCTCGGCATAAAAATAGATGTGGAAGTGTTCGGTCGGATAACGCTGCCAGCGGAAGGTCTCGTAGATCACTTTGTTCTTGCCGTAATAGGGATAGAACATAAACCGCTGGGCCTGACTTTTGGGGACCAGGCAGAGGCCGAGGAGGAGCGCGGAGGCGAAGCGCAGGCGGAGTGTCACCGGGACTCCTTCATTTCAGCAACAGGTACCTTTCCTGGATTCTTTCCTCGTTCAAGATCAGCCGGAAGAGCTTGGTCTTAATCCTCAAGGCCAAGTCATGAAAAGCGAAATCGGTCCTCTGCTTGGGGCTGGTGTATGTTTTGGTCTCCTTGAAATCCCTGTCCAGCAGAACCTCCCCGTTGTCTCCCTGGACGAGGAAGAGATGGAGCGAGAGCGAAAAGAGAATTCGCTCGGCAATCTTCCTTTGAGGAGAAAAAGGATCCTCTCCAGGGACCTCTCCGAGAATGGATTTGCGTATCTCCCGGGTGAGTTCCGCATTTCCAGTGACGTAGAGTCGACGGGGAGATCCCGGAGAGAGAGTTTGCCAGAAATCGGGCCGCCGGATAGATTCTTCGCTTTCCAGGCGGACAGGCTGCACCGTGACCGGAAGACCGAGCTTCCGCTCGAACTCAGGGACAAAGAAGGCCGCGAGCTCCCGGTTCAGGTCAAAGCCCTCGGGTGCGTTGACGATCAGGAAGTTGGTCAAGATCACTCCCTGGAACTCGTCCGGATGGAGAGTGGAGTAGGTGGGAAGTTCGAGCCGGACTTTCCGGTAGGTGTCCCCGCCGCAGCTCATCAGGAAGAGGGGCAGAAGGAGAAAGGCGAGGCTATTTCTTTTCACTTTTGTCGGGCTCCTTCTCTTTGTCCTTTTTATCGGGCTCGAGGTTGTTCCGGAACTTTTCATAGTTGAGTTTGACCCAGGGATTATCAGGATCCAACTTCAAGGCCGCCTCATACTCTTTCCGGGCTTCCTCCCAGAGCCCCTTTTTTTCAAAGGCCACGGCCAGGTTATTATGGGCGGCCACCGACCGGGGTTCCTGGGAGAGGACCTTTTTCCAGCGGAAAATCGCCTCATCCCAGAGATCCCGGTCCGCCGCCCAGATGCCAAAACCGATCTGGTCCGTAAAGCGAGGGCCGGCGCATCCAAAGACCAGGGCGATCCCAAGAAAAGCGGCGGCGATTCCCCTCAAAATCGGTTTGGACATGACCGGTTTTTCGAAAGTACCTTTTTTCCCTTGGTTCGTCAAGTTTGCACATCGATACTCAGCAACTTCCGTGCCAAATGCTCGGATTCTTCTCTCAAGAAGAATCGCCAGATGACTCGGGGAAACGGGCTCAGCTCTCGAAGACGAAGGTTGTCTTGGGTGAATAGCCTAGGTATAATGGCGACCTGGCAGAGAAAGGAGTCCCCATGGCGATCAGTCTCGAGGGCAAGACGCTGGCCGATAGGATCAAGGAAGAAGTGAGGCAAAAAACCGCCCACTATCGGGAGACGACAGGCAAGATGCCGGGCCTGGCCGCGGTCCTCGTCGGCGACAACAAAGCGTCTCAGGTCTATGTCCGCTCTAAAGAGAAGGCCTGCCAGGAACTCGGGCTGTTTTCCGAGGTCCAGGCCTATGCCGGTGATATCAGCCAGGAGCTGTTGCTCGGGAAGATCGAAGAGCTGAACCGCCGGGACGAGATCGACGGCATCTTGGTCCAGCTCCCCCTGCCTTCGCAGGTCGACCCCTTCGCCATCATCTGTGCTCTCTCGCCCGAAAAGGATGTGGACGGGCTCCACCCCTTCAATCTAGGCACTATCTTGGCCAACAGGACCGGATTCAGGCCGTGCACTCCGCTGGGAGTGATCGAGATGCTCAAGGAATATAAGATCCCGATTGAAGGCCGGGACGTGGTGGTCATCGGCCGCAGCCTCCTGGTCGGCAAGTCGTTGGCCGCCATGCTGACCAACGAGAACGGCACGGTCACCGTCTGCCACTCCAAGACCCGCGATTTGGATAAGGTTTGCAGCCGGGCGGACATTCTCATCGCCGCCATGGGCAAGGAGGCCTTTGTCAAGCCGGAGTTCGTCATGCCCGGGGCCACGGTCATCGATGTCGGCATCAATTCGGTGAGCGACCCGGCCCGTGTCAGAGCCTATTTCGGAGACGACGAGAAACGGCAGAAGGATCTCCAGACCAAGGGCTACACTCTTGTGGGCGACGTCCACCCCGCGGCTTCCGAGCGGGCCGGAGCGATGACGCCGGTGCCCCGGGGAGTCGGGCCCCTGACCATCGCCATGCTGATGAAGAACACGCTCACCGCCTTCGAGAGACGCCGGGCCGGCGGCTGATATTGCGGGATTCGGCCGTTTGTGGTATAAATTCTCACTCGATCATAGAAGAAAGTAACGATCATGCCGAAAGTATGCGAAATCTGCGGCAAAGGCCCGGCCTTCGGGCACAGCGTGAGCCATTCTCATAAAGCCTCACCGAAGAAGTGGAAGCCTAACCTCCAGCAGGTCAAGGCCCAGACCACCGCTGGAACGCGCAAGATCTGGGTGTGTACGCGCTGCCTGCGTTCCGGAAAAGTGGCCAAGGCGGTCTGAGAGCCCTCTCAGATTCTTTCCACTGAGACGATCTCCTTGAAACCTGAAATCTTCTTGATGATGGTTTCGAGGTGTTTCAGGTCCCGGATGACCAGGCTAAGCTTGATCTGGACTTTGTGGTCGGCGGTGGTCGTGACCTCGGCCTTGGTGATGTTGCCGTCCAACTGAGCGATGCTGGTGGCGACCTTTCCCAGGATGCCCGGCGAATCGCCGGCCTCGATCAACATCCGGGTCTTGTAGGGCCCCACTGAAGCGGAATCCCAGGAAACATCCACCATCCTCTCGCTGTTCAGGATCTCCTTGCTTACCAGGGGACAGCGGGTGGCGTGGATGGTGATACCTTTCCCGGAGCTCAGGTAGCCGACGATGGGCTCTCCTTTGATCGGAGCGCAACAGCGGGCAAAATGGACGACCTCCCCCGCCGTCTCCAGGACGGAGATGCCGCCGCCCGACCGGCCGCTGACCTTGTCCACGAATTTTCGCAGCAGGGCCTGTTTCTTCTCGGCCGGCTCCCCTTCCGGGTTGAGCCTGGCCATGAATTTCTTGTTGACGACGACACGGCCCAGCCCGACCAGGCTATAAAAGGATTCCATGCTCTTAAGCTTGAAGGGCAGGATCTCGGCCAGCCGGGGGAGTAGGTTCTTTTCTTTGAGGAGCCCGGCGGGGAGGGCGTAGCGATGCGATTCTCTCTCCCAGATCTTCTTGCCCAGAGCGACGCTCCTGGATTTCTCTTGCTGGTTGAGCCAGCGTTTGATTTGGTGCCGGGCTCCGGAAGTGAAGACGATGTTCAGCCAGCTGCGGCGGGGCGCTTTTTCCGCCGAGGTGATGACCTCGACGATGTCGCCCGTCTTGAGGATGCTTTTCAGGGGCGCGGCCCGGCCGTTGATGACCGCGCCGGCGGCATGGAGCCCGATTTCGGAATGGACCTTGAAAGCGAAGTCGAGCGCCGATCCGCCCAGAGGAAGGGTAATGACTTTCCCTTTTGGCGTGAACGCATAGACCTCCTCCGGGATGAGGTCGGTCTTGAGGTTCTTCAGGAACTCGCGCGGGCTTTTCTGCTCTTTGTAAAGTTCGACCATCTCCCGAAGCCACTCCAGCCGCTTGTCCTCGCGGACCAGGTTCGAGGAGTCCTGGTCCTTGTATCGCCAGTGGGCCGCGATCCCGTTCTCGGCCAGGATGTGCATGTCCTGCGTCCGGATCTGGATCTCGAAGGTCTGCTTGCCCTCGGTGATGATCGTCGTGTGCAGGGCCTGATAGAGATTGGGCTTGGGCATGGCGATAAAATCCCGGAAGCGGTGCGGCAGCGGAGGCCATTTCTGATGGATAATCCCCAGGGCCGCATAGCAGTTCTTGACCGTATCGGTGATGATTCGCAGCGCTTTGAAATCGTAGACCTGGTCGAAATCGATATCCCGGCGCTTCATCTTGTCATAGATGCTGTAGTGGCGTTTGATCCGGGATTGGATCTCCGCCGCTATGCCGTTGTCCTTGAGCAGCTTTCCAAGAACCTTGGCGAACCTGGCCAGCTCCTCTTCTGTCTTCTGCCTCTGCGGCGCAACGAGGGAGGCGATCCGGAAATAGGCGTCGGGGCTGACGTAGCGGAAGGAAAGGTTCTCGAGCTCGGCCTTGATGCGGCCCATGCCCAGACGGTTGGCGATCGGCGCGTAGATGTCCAGGGTCTCTTTGGCGATCTGTTTTTGTTTGTCCTCGGAAAGGAACTTGAGGGTCTTCAGGTTATGGGTGCGGTCGGCCAGTTTGATGAAGATGACCCGCAGGTCGTTGATCATGGTCAGGATGATCTTGCGGATCGTCTCGGCCTGGCGGACTTCGGGGGAGGATTCCTGGACCCGGCTCATCTTGGTGACGCCCTCCACCAGGTCGGCCACGTCCTCGCCGAAGTTCTCTCGCAGGTCGGCGGGGGTGATTTCGGTGTCCTCCAGGACGTCATGGAGAAGGCCGGCGATGAGGGTCGTGCTGTCCAGCCCCATGTCGGCCAGCATATTAGCGACCTCCAGGGGGTGGCTGAGGTAAGGCTCGCCGGAGCGGCGGGTCTGGCCCTTATGAGCCCTGGCAGCGAAAACGTAGGCTTTTTGAAGCTGGATAACCTCCTTCTCATTATAAGAAGCGGCGACCTTGTCGAGGATATCGTCAAAACGGATCATCGGATTCTGCGCTTCTCCCTGTCCAGGATCCAATCGGCCGCTTCGAGGATGTCTGTAGCGATGTAGGCCGGGGCGAGGTTTTGCTCCCGGAGCTTGGACAGCGACTCCCGGCCGGAGCCTGTCAGGACGAGGACGGGGACGGCTCCGATATTCAGCCCGAACAGGACGTCCTCGGTCTTATCTCCGATCATGTAGGAATTCGTCAGGTCGATTTCAAGGTCGGCGGCCGCCTGCCGGGCGAGGCCGGGTTTTGGCTTCCGGCAATCACATTCCTTCCGGTAGCGGGGATCCTCGGAGAGGACGTAATGAGGGCAATAATAAATAGCATCGAGACGGGCGTCGTGGCGGATGAAGGATGCGTTCAGGCGGGCATGGATGTCCTTCAGGTCGTCTTCGCTCAGGAGCCCTCGGCCGACGCCGGACTGATTGGTGACGATCACGACTAAAAGTCCCTCCCGGTTGAACTTCTTCACGGCCTCGAAGCTCTGCGGGTAGACGGCCAGCTGATCGTACCGGGAGGGATAGCCCGCGTCGACGTTGAGCGTCCCGTCACGATCGAGGAAAACAGCTTTTTTCATCATCGCCACAGCGCCCCGGCTGCCCGGTAAACCTCTTCCGGCTCGATCCGGGTCATGCAGCGGTGGTCGTACGGACATGTCCGGTAAGAACAGGGCCAGCAGGGGACGTCTTTCTTGATGACCGCCGCCGGCTGCTCAAAGGGGCCGGTCACCTCCGGGTCGGTGGGACCGAAGATTGCCACGACGGGGACGTGCAGGGCGTTGGCGAGATGCATCGGGCCGGTGTCGTTGGAGACAAAAAGCGAGGCCAGGCTGATCAGGCCCAGGAGCTGGGGCAGAGTCGTCTGTCCGGTGAGAACGGCCGGCTTTTTATCCAGGGAAGAAACGATGGCCGCGGCGATTTCGGCTTCGCCGGCCGACCCGATGATCAGGATGGCAGCGTCATTTTGCGCCTGGAATAAGGCGGCGAGGCGGGCGAACCGGGAGGCCGGCCATCTTTTAGCCGGTCCGTAACTTGCGCCCGGGCTGAGGATGACGAGAGGCCGCTGCGGGTCAAGGCCAAGATTGAGAAGGCGCTGCCGGGCCCGCTCCTTTTCCTCCGGCGGCACGGAGAGCCGGAGTTCGGGCGGGCGGGTCGTCAAACCCAGCCCTGAGACCAGGTCGAGGTAATAGTGAACCTGATGGCGGGGCGAGTCCGGATTCGCACGGCGGACGGCTCTGGTGAGAAGGGAACTGCGGCCGTCGGCCGCGTAGCCCCATCTCTTGGGGATCCCGGCCAGGAAGAAGAGAAGGGCCGACCCGAAGGAATTGGTGAGAAGAATCCCGGCCTCGAAACGATGCGCTTTCAACAACCGGGCGGCGGCTTGCAGGCGGCGGACGTCATTGACCGGCGACAGCGGCAAAACACCCGCGATCGCTGGATCAGGAGAGAACAAATCCCTGACCCAATCCGCAGCGCTCAGCCAGATTTCGCCCCCGGAAAAATGGCTGGCGATGCTCTCGATGGCCGGACGGGCCAGAACCGAATCACCGATCCAGTTGGGCACCCGGATGAGGATTTTCATCGTGTTCATTTTATGCCCCGCCAAGCCATGATGTCAAAAGAGGGCTCGGGGCAGTGGCATCGAAACCGCGCCCGTTTTCTCCCAGCGCGGAAATTGTCATTGCGAGGAACAAAGTGACGAAGCAATCTCCATGAGATCGCCACGGCGCCTTCGACGCCTCGCGATGCCCGCTCACTCCTCATCCGGGTTTCTCCTGCCACTGCCCCTCGCCTTGGTAAAAAAAGACAAAGAAGCCAATTATTCTTACCCCGAACCTTCTTGGACTTTCTCACCCAAGCCCTCGCCTAGGCCAAAGGACAATAGGTTGCTATATCTTTCTTCTATGAAGCGAAGGAGGTATGCTGAAAAGTCCGGAT
>JBAQGA010000039.1:0-9391 GCA_049287565.1 Candidatus Aminicenantales bacterium | reverse complement strand
GTGGCGATCTCATGGAGATTGCTTCGTCACTTTGTTCCTCGCAATGACAATTTCCGCGCTGGGAGAAAACGGGCGCGGTTTCGATGCCACTGCCCCAAACCCTCCGCTCAGTCGTCGATGGACTTCCTCACCCAAGCCCTGCGCCTCGGTCAACATAAAAGAGCGGCTGCCCTCGAAAAACGCCTCGGGAAGGCTAAACCTTCGGGGTCGCTTCTCCATTCCCAAGTTGTTCTAAGCATAAAGGGATATGATCAAAACAGCTGAAGGGAATTGTCGGAACGGACAGCAGTTGGTAAAATCGACCTGATGAAGGAGACCTCATGAGCAAAACATTCTGGGCGATTCTTCTCTTTGCGGCGGCTGCGATGATTTCTTGTCAGGGTGAAAGCGAGGTCGCGGTCATTGAGGGAACAGCGACGATGCCGGCCCAGGCCGGCCGCGGGATGATCAGCTCCGCTCATCCATTGGCCACCCAGGCCGGGCTCGATATCCTCAAGGCCGGCGGGAATGCCTTCGATGCCGCCGTGGCGGTCGCCGCCGCCCTGAACGTTGTCGAGCCGATGATGTCGGGGATGGGAGGCTACGGAACGATTCTGGTTTATGACGCCAAGGGGCGCCGGGTGCGGTTCCTGAACTGCAGCGGCCGGATTCCGGCCGCCGTCGACTCCGCTGTCTTCCGGGCTCCGACCCCCGGCTACGAGGAGAACCGTCGCGGGCCCAAGGCCGTCTCGACGCCGGGGAATGTCAACGCCTGGGAGGCGATGGCCAAGGAGTATGGAAGCCTGGAGTGGGCGCGGCTCTTTGATTCCGCAATCCGGTTGGCCGGCGAGGGATTCACCGTTAGCGAGGGGCTGGCGGGCGCCATCGGCGCTGACTTCGATTCCTTCCCTGAAAGGGCGAAGGAATTCTACGGGGAAAATGGGTCGCCCCTTCAGGAGGGAGACAAGCTCGTTCAAAAAGACCTCGCGGCAACGCTCAGGGCGATCGCCGAACAGGGCGCTCGGGCTTTTTATCAATCTGAGATCGCCGCCTCCATCGACCGGGAGATGCGAAGGTCGGGAGGCTTTCTGTCAAAGGCAGACTTGGCCGTCAACGCGGCCGAATGGTGGGAACCCGTTTATATCAATTACCGGGGGTATGACGTCTATACGGCCTCTCCGCCGGCGACGGCCTTTCCCTCCCTGATCAGGCTCGGCCTGATGAGCCGGTTCGACGCGCGGTCGTTGGGCCACAATAGCGCCGCCTTTCTCCACCTGTTCGCCGAGGTGACGAAGCACGCCTTCTGGTGCCGCCTGGCCTATGCCGGCGATCCCGAGGTCAGCCCGCCGCCCCTGGAAAAGCTGCTCTCTGAGGAATACTGGAAAGACGAGGCCGGAAAAATCGACCTGAAGAAGGCCAAGGCTTTCATCCCTCCGGGCCTGCTGCCGAGTGAGGCCTCCCACACGACCCATTTTGTCGTCGCCGACAGGTGGGG
Source organism: Candidatus Aminicenantales bacterium (assembly GCA_049287565.1). Classification (GTDB taxonomy): domain Bacteria; phylum Acidobacteriota; class Aminicenantia; order Aminicenantales; family UBA8522; genus UBA8522. The sequence goes on along the minus strand of JBAQGA010000039.1, from coordinate 7,917 downwards.
AAACCTGGTCAGCGCGACCCAGACGCTCGGCAATCTTTTCGGCAGCCGGATCATGCCGGAGGGAACGGGAGTATGGCTCAACAATTCCCTCGCCTACTGCACCTTCGAGCCCAAAGGGAATCCTATGGACGCCCATGCCGGGAGGCGAAAGCTCTCCGGCGATTGCCCCACCATCGTCTTCAAGGAAGGAAGGCCCTGGGCGGTCCTCGGCACTCCGGGCGGCCACACCATCGGGCAAACGGTCCCCCAGATGGTCATGAGCCTTGTTGACTTCGGGATGAACATTCAGGAAGCCCTGGCTGCTCCATTCATCAGTTTCCTTGAGCCGGATTTTCTCCTGGTGGAAGGGAGAGTTCCGCAGGCCGTCCAGGATGAGCTGGCCGCCAGGGGGCATCACGTTCGCGCCGTCCGCGGCCTGACCAACGCCCACGGCCTCACCGTCGAGTATGATGAGAGAGGAAAACCTGTCCGATTCTGGGGAGGCACTGACCCACGGGGCGAGGGATTGGCCGCCGGGTTCTAGAGATCAGGAGCAGCGGTTCCAGCCGCAGTTCGGGCAGACCGGGCACTTCTCGTCGGGGAGAGTGGCGCCGCAGATCTTGCAAATTGTCTGGTAGATGTCCTTGGAATTGCCCTGGACCGCTCCGAGGTGCCTTTCCAGAATCTTGGCGATGGCGTCGGGGATAGACTGGACCAGCCCCCCCTCGGTGAAAATCGGTTCCGAGCCGCCGATTCCCTTAAGCTGGCTGATGACTTCCTTGACGTCCACTTCGCTCCGCAGGGCCAACGAGATCAGCCGGCCGAGCGCCTCGGCATCGGCCATGGTCGTGTAACCGCTCTTGCCGATCGAGGTGAAGACCTCAAACGGCTTCTGGTTGTAAAATGAAATCGTCACGTAGAGATTGCCGAAGCCCGTTTTGATCTTATCGGTGATCGAAGGGAGGGTGATCGGCCTGTCCTTGGGGTGGAGCTTGGCATCGGGCGACGCTTTGTAGAGCACCTGCTCCGCCCGGCTGCCGTCGCGATAGATGGTGATGCCCTTGGTGTTGAGCTCATAGGCCAGCATGTAGGCCTTCTCCACGTCCTTGGCTTCGGCCTTGTTGGGGAAGTTGACCGTCTTGGAAACGGAGTTGTCGACGTGTTTCTGGAAGGCGGATTGCATGCGGACATGCCATTCGGGCGAGATCTCGTGGGCGGTCCGAAAGAAGTCGGGCAGGGGATCTTTGGGATGAGCCTTCTTCCATTCTTCGTAGATCGGATGGACGTCCTTGATCTCTCCGTCGATGATCTTGGATGTGAACTCGAATGCGAAGACGGGCTCGATCGAAGAGGAACAGGCGGCGATGCGGGAGATCGTGCCCGTCGGCGCGATGGTCAGGGTGGTCGCGTTCCGCATCTTCTTCCCCTTGTGCGCCGACTTGGTGATGTGGGGAAAATTTCCGCGCTCCTCGGCCAGGCGCGCGGACGCCGCCCCCGACTCCTTCCGCATGAAAGCCATGATCTTTTCCGCGAGCTTGATGGCCGACGGCGTGTCGTACCGGATTTTCATCTTGAGCAGGAGGTCCGCCCAGCCCATGACTCCGAGGCCGATGCGGCGGTTGGCTTTGGTCATCCGCTCGATCTCGGGGAGCGGATACTTGTTGACGTCGATGACGTCGTCGAGGAAACGCACGGCCAGAGAGATCGTCCGGCCGAAGCGCTCCCAGTCAAAGAGATCCTTGGCCCGGGGGCTGAAATAATGGCTGAGGTTGATCGAGCCCAGGTTGCAGGATTCGAACTCGTGAAGCGGCTGCTCCCCGCAGGGGTTGGTGGCCCGGATAAGGCCCAGGCCCCGGGTTGGGTTCTGGGCGTTGATGCGGTCGATGAAGATCAATCCGGGATCGCCCACCGCCCAGGCCGACTCGACGATCAGGTCGAAGACAGGCCGGGCTTTTTTTCGGCTGACGACTTTCTTCAGGTAAGGGTCGGTGATGTCATAGAGACCGTCCTTCTTGACCGCTTCCATGAAGACATCGGTCGCCGCCACGGAGATGTTGAAGTTGTTGATGCTGCGGCCGTCGATCTTCATCCGGATGAATTCTTCGATGTCGGGATGGTCGACGCGCAGGATGCCCATGTTGGCGCCGCGGCGAGTGCCGCCTTGCTTGACGGCTTCGGTGGCGGAGTCGATGACACGGAGGAAGGAGACCGGACCCGAGGCAATCCCCTGGGTTTTCTTGACGAAGCTCCCCTTGGGCCGGAGCCGGCTGAAATCGAAGCCCGTGCCCCCGCCCTCTTTGTGGACGAGCGCGGCGTTCTTGACCGTCTCGAAGATCGAGTCGAGAGAGTCCTCGATGGGCAGGACGAAGCAGGCGCTCAAGCACATATCGCGGTCCGCTCCGGTCAGGGTCGGGCTGTTAGGGAGGAAGTCGCGGGCCATCATGGCTTCGAAGAAACGACGGGCCCAGAGATCCCGGTCCTTTTTCGTTTTCTCGGCCGAGGCAATGTAGCGGCCGACCCGCTGGAAGAGGTCGGCCGGCTCCTTGTCCAGGAATTCCCCCTGCTCGTTGCGCATGAAATAGCGGGCGCGGAGGATCTTGAGGGCGTTTTCGGTGAACGGTCCGGGCTCCGGCATCGTTCCGCTCCTATTCAATTTATCGAATTTATAAATTCTCTCAAATAACTACCCATAGTATATACGAACAGCGGCCCCCTATCAATAGAGTTGTAAAAATGGGGCCGTCCCCATTTTTCCATCCCCATTTTTGTCAGCTTAAGAGACTGTCCGGTCTGAGGAGTGCGGCTATTTTTTTCCGACAGCGTTTTTTTTCGAGGCGATGGTCGCCTCCTTGTCCAGTCGGTGATCCACCCGGAGGTCGATGTGGATCCTTTTCGCCCCCATCTTAACGATGGCCTGGTGCGCCTCTTCGATGACCTTGAACAGCGTCCCCAGGTCGGGCGCCTCGATGGTCGTCGACATCCCGCCCGTCTCGTTGGCCAGGCCGGAGGCCTCGATGACCCGAATGGCTTCCTTGACGAAGCGGCTGACGGACGAACCCTCGCTCGTCGGGAAAATAGCCAGCTCGGCGATGATCACGGTTTTTTCTCCCGGCTTAATATTCTATAATCACGGGTCAACTCCTATTATATCCAAAGGAGGCTAAAATGCCGAGCGAACTTCCGGAGATGGGCAAAATATCAGCCGAGGTCTTTGATGAGTTGATTTACCCCCGCCTGGGCCGGCGCCGCAGGTCGGTTCTCGTCGGTCCCAAGCACGGGGTGGACATCGGTGTCGTCGATATCGGCGGCGGGAAGGTCATGGCCCTGACCACCGATCCGGTGTTCATCGTCCCTGAGTACGGGTTTGAGCGGGCGGCCTGGTTCGCCATCCACATCCTCTGCTCGGACGCCGTCACCTCGGCGCTCCGGCCGACCTACCTCTCGATCGACCTCAACCTGCCGCTGGAGATGACCCGAGCGCAGCTCGAGACGGTCTGGAAGACGATCGACGCCGAGTGCAAAAAGATGGGCATCGCCATCGTCTGCGGCCACACCGCCCGCTACGACGGCTGCCATTACCCGATGGTCGGCGGGGCCACCGTGATCAGCGTCGGCGAGGAATCGCGGTATGTCACTCCCCAGATGGCTAGGCGGGGAGATATCATCGTCATCACCAAGGGCGCGGCCATCGAGGCCACGGGGATTTTTGCCCTGGCCTTCAAGGGCAGGATCAAGGAATATTTCGGCGAAGCCTTTAGCCGCCGGGCCGAGGCCATCTTCTACCAGATGTCGGTGGTCGAGGACGCCCTGACTGCGGCCTCCATCGGGACGCGGGAGCGCGGTGTTACGGCCATGCATGACGCCACCGAGTGCGGGGTCTGGGGTGGCCTCTACGAGGTCGCCAAGGCCTCGGGCGTCGGGATGCGCATCGAGAAGGACAAGATCATCATCCTCGACGAGGTCGAGAAGATCTGCGCCAAGTTCGGGATGGACCCGTATTCCTCCATATCTGAAGGGACGCTTATCATCACTTGCAAGGAGAACAAAGTCGATATATTGCTGAAGAGGCTGGCGCAGAAAAAAATTCCCGCTTCGGTCGCCGGCGAAGTCATCGCCGAGAGCAAAGGCATCATCCTGGCGGAAGGGAGGAAGGAGCGGCCGCTCGAGCATCCCCGGGTCGATCCCTTCTGGCCGGCCTTCGCCCGGGCGCTGGCCGAAGCAAAGACACCATAATCCGCACCGGGCAACGACGGTTCTAGCCCTCAAAGGCCCTGGTGGCCGTATCCTCGCCTTTTTTTGTTGACATCATCTGGCCTGGGACCTATCATGAGGATAGAGGGAACAGCGAAGAACGAGAGGAGTGCGGTCTTCGGAGCGGGCGACGTGATGGGACCTGAGCTCCATTGAAGAGGAAGGATGGAGATGGGAGAAGGACGGGAAAGGGCTCTGATCCCCCGGGGGACAATCCTAGTATTCGGGCTGGTGATGGCCTGCCTGGTGGCTGCGGGCGCCTGGTTTTACTTTGTTCAGGAACGGCAAATAAGACGGGATGTCGAGGCGGATCTCACGGCCATTGCACAGCTCAAGGCGGACCAGATTGTCAACTGGCGGGCCGAACGGCTGGCGGATGCCCGGGTGATCCAGGAAAGCCCGCTCTTCAGCGAAGAAGTCGCCCAGTGGTTGAAAGCGCCGCAGCCGGAAACGACCGAGCAGATTCTCGAGCGATTCCGTTCTCTGCAGACGAACTATGGCTATCGCGATGTCCTGCTGGTGGACGATGGGGGGAAGGTGCGGTTGAACCTCGGCGATCCCTTGGATTCCCTGCATGAGGACGCGGCCCGGGCGCTGGCCACAGCCCTCCGCGAGAGACGTGCAGCCCTCTCGGATGTTCACGCCGGTCCCGGTGACCTGCCCCCCCATATTTGTTCCGTCGCCCCCTTGTTCACCGAGAATGGAGAGAGCGCCCAGCCGGTCGGGGCGGTTGTTCTCCAGTGCGATGCCCGGGAATTTCTCTATCCCCTGATCGAATCCTGGCCGCTGGACAGCCGCAGCGCCGAAACCCTGCTCATCCGGCGAGAGGATGATTCTGCAGTCGTTCTGAATGAGTTGCGTCACCGAAAGGAGACGGCTCTCAAGCTGCGTTTTCCCCTGAGCGATAAGGAAAAGCTGGCTGTCATAGCGGCTCAAGGAACTCAAGGCCTCGTCTATGGAAAGGATTACCGCGGGGTTGAGGTGCTAGCGGTCCATAGGCCCGTCCCGGATTCGCCCTGGTTCATGGAAGCCAAAATCGACAAGACGGAAGCCTTGGCGGCCTGGCGGTTTCGTTCTGTTCTTATCTTGGCCCTTATTTTAGGGCTTATCGCCGCCACAGCGGCCGGCGCCGGGATGGTGTGGCAGCGTGAACAAAAAGCGCGCTTTAAGTTACTATACGAGGCGGAGGCGGTGCTGGCCAGGAGCGAGGAGCGCTACCGGATGACGCTTCTCAGCGTGGGCGATGGTGTCATAACAACGGACAAAGCCGGCCGGGTGGAACTGATGAACCCGGTCGCCGAAAAGCTGACGGGTTGGAAGCAGGAGCAGGCCCTCGGCCGGCCGCTCGAGGAGGCCTTTCATCTCGTCAACGAGGAGACCCGGCAGGAAGTCGAGAACCCGGTCCGGCGGGTTGTCCGCGAGGGCTTGGTAGTCGGGCTGGCCAACCACAGCCTCCTCATCGCCCGCGATGGCACCGAGTACGCCGTGGCCGATTGCGGCTCGCCCATCCGCAACGAGGCCGGCGAGATCAGCGGAGTGGTCCTGGTCTTCCAGGATCAGACCGCAGAACGTGAAGCCCATAAAGCGCTTCTGGGATCGAAAGAGGCGTTGCGGGAGAGCGAAGAAAAGTATCGCAACCTGGTCGAGCGGGCAAACGACGGCATCACGATCATTCAGGACGGGTTCGTCAAGTACGCCAACCTGCGCCTGGCCGAAATGTGGGGGGGGGACAGCCGAAGAGATCATAGGTTCTCCTTTCATAAATTATGTCCATCCTGGTGAGGTTGCCAGGGTGGCGACATTCTATCGGCGACGCATTGCGGGAGAGGATATCCCGCCGACGTATGAGACGGTGCTCAAACGCAAAGATGGGGGGAAAATCAACGCTGAACTGAACGCAGGGCTGATCACGTACCAAGGCCGGCCGGCCGACTTGGTCATCGTCCGGGATATTTCCGAGCGCAAACGGGCAGAGGAGACGCTCAAAGCGGAACGCCATTTGTTCCGCACGCTGATGGACAACGTTCCGGATGCGATCTACTTCAAGGACGCAGAGAGCCGATTTGTCCAAATCAATCAAGCTCAGGCAGCTCGGTTTGGCTTGGACGATCCCTCTCGAGCGGTCGGCAAGACAGACTTTGACTTCTTCACTAAAGAACACGCCGGGCCAGCATACGAAGATGAACAGAGCATTCTTCAATCAGGGGAACCCATAGTGGACAAGGAGGAAAAGGAAACGTGGCCCGACGGACACGAGGGGTGGGTTTCCACCACCAAGATGCCGCTGCGCGACCATGAAGGACGAATCGTTGGCACTTTCGGTGTTTCCCATGAAATCACCGAGCGCAAGCGGGCAGAGGCCGCCTTGAACCGCCGGATGGAAGAATTGACCGCCCTCGGTCAGGCTGCCCGCGTCCTCACCGCCTCGCTTGACCTCAACAAGGTCTTGGCCGAGATCGTGTCCTTGGCCAGCAAGGTCACGGCTTCGGATTATACCAGCGTTCTCCTGGTGGACGAGTCGGGCCGCGTCGTCGGCAAGAGCGCCGACAATCTTCCGTCGAAACAGGACATCAGCTCGCGCGTCCGGATAAACGGCACGACCGATTGGATCATCCGTTCGCGCCGGCCGGCGGTTATCGATGATGTCGATGGAGAAGGTTTTGTCAGCGCCGATATGGATGGCCCGCAGCGGCACAAGGCCAACCCCGCCCTGATAGAAGTCGGGATTAAAGCCTACGTCGGCCTTCCGCTAATGGTCAAAGAGAGACTGTTGGGAGTGCTCTATTTCCACAGCCTGACCCCCCATGTTTTCCGTGATAAATTGGCGCTGCTGACAGCCTTCGCCAACCAGGCGGCTCTCGCCCTCGAGAATGCCCGCCTTTACGATGCCATGCAGAGCGAACTGACCGAGCGCAAGCGAACGGAACAGGCTCTGGCGGACGAGGGGGTCCGGCGGCGCATCCTGATCGAGCAGTCCAGGGACGGCATCGTCGTCCTGGATGAGAACGGCAAAGTTTATGAGGCGAACAATAAATACGCGGAAATGCTCGGCTATACGCCCGAGGAAGCGCAGCAGCTCCACATCTGGGATTGGGACACTCAGTGGACGCGCGAGCAACTCCTGGAAATGATCCGTTCGGTCGATGTCGCCGGCGATCACTTCGAAACCAAGCACCGGCGCAAGGATGGCACCTTGCTCGACGTTGAGATCAGCACGAATGGGGCCGTGTTCGGGGGACAGAAACTGGTCTTCTGCGTTTGCCGCGATATCACCCAACGCAAGAGAGACGAAGAGAATCTCAAGGCCGCTCTCAAGGAACGCGATGTGATGCTCCGGGAGATCCACCACCGGGTGAAAAACAACATCCAGATCATCTCCAGCCTGCTCCGGCTGCAGTCCCGGAACGTCCGGGATGAGAACGCCCTGGAGATCTTGAACGAAAGCCAAAACCGGATTAAGTCCATAGCGCTCATTCATGAGAAACTGTATCAATCCCAAGACTTCGCCCGGATCGATTTTGCCGGCTACATCGACAAAATGATCACCCATCTTTTTGCCATTTACAAAGCCGAACCGGATCGCGTTCAGTACAAGGTGGAAGCGGAAAATATCCACCTGGACATCAACCGGGCCATCCCCTGTGGACTGATCATCAACGAACTCATCACCAACGCTCTGAAACATGC
>JBAQGA010000038.1:0-3156 GCA_049287565.1 Candidatus Aminicenantales bacterium | reverse complement strand
GCTCTACTACTTTGAAAATACCGCCGTTCTGAAGGCCGGGGAAAAGGCTTTTACGGAAAAGGGATATTTCGCCGACGGGGATCTCCTCGAGATCTTTTCCTTTCCGCTTCTCCGCGGGGACAAGGCCGGGGCCCTGACCGCTCCCGGTTCGATCATTCTTACTGAGAGCACGGCCCAAAAGCTTTTCGGCGACCGGGATCCCATTGGCCAGATCATTTCCTTACGGAGGGGACGTGGTCAGGCTGACCTCAACGTGACGGGTGTTCTAGAAGATGTCCCCCGGAATTCTCACCTCCAGTTCGACTTCATCATCTCGCTGGCCAGCATGGAGGCTGACAAGTCGAACAGTTACATGTTCAACAACTGGAACGTCTGGAATTTTCATATATACGTCGAACTCGCCGAACCCGCCATGCAGAGACCGATGGAGGAAAAACTCACGGCGTTCCTCCGGAAGCTAAGGCCGGAAGCCGGGGAGTCAGGATTCCGGTTTGTCCTTCAGCCGCTGACGGATATCCACCTCCGGTCGAACATCTTGGGCGAGCTCTCGACGAACAACGAAATCCGCTACATCTACCTCTTCCTCAGCATCGCCGTCCTCATCCTCCTGATCGCCGCTATCAATTACATGAACTTGGTAACGGCCCGGTCGTCAACCCGGGCTCGCGAGATCGGGATCCGCAAGGTAACGGGCGCCAGCCGGCGGCAGCTCTTCCAGCAATTCCTCGGCGAATCCGTTGTATTCGCGCTCCTCGCCCTCGTCGTGGCCCTGGCGATCGTCCGACTGGCGCTCCCCCGGTTCGGCGCCGTGGCCGGTGTGGACCTCAGGCTTGCGGACCTGGCCCAAGGACCCTTCCTGCTCCTCATCTTTGGGGCAACGCTCCTGACCGGGATCTTTTCCGGCGCTTATCCGGCCCTGGTCCTTTCGGCGTTTCAGCCGGTCCGCGTCCTCAAAGAGCTGGCCGTTTCGGGGAAGAAAGGTTCCCGCCTGAGGAACCTCCTCGTCGTCGGTCAGTTTACGGCCTCCATCGCCCTCATCGTTTGCGCTATCGTCGTCACCGGCCAGTTGCGTTTCATCCGGAGCCAGCGGCTCGGTTTTGACCGCGAACATGTCGTTGTCATCCCCTTGCGGGAACCGGAAACGATCGCCAAGGCCGGAGCGATCAAGACCGAGCTTCTCCGCCACCCGGAGGTCGAGTCTGTGTCCCAGACATCCGCCCTGCCAACAAAGATCCGGAGCCGCATGATCAACCAGAAGCTGACCAACGATCAAGGAGAAACGGTCGTTATGGGATATCATTTCGACTATGTCGACGAGGACTTCTTGAAAGTCTTCAAGATCGGCTTGGCCGCGGGACGAAATTTCTCCTCCGAGGACAGGGAAGCTGTCTTGATCAATGAAACGATGGCCAAAAAGGTCGGCTGGTCCGACCCCCTCAGCCGGGAAATATCAGCCATGAAGGGAAATTACCGGGTCATCGGAGTGGTCAAGGATTTTTACTTTGAGAGCTTCCACAAGTCCCTGGAGCCGATGGTCCTGATCCCGGAGAGAGGAAACAACCTGGCCGTCCGGATTCGGCCCGGGGATGTTCCTAAGACGGTTGCGCTCATCGAGGATATCTTCAAGAAGAACACGAGCACCCAGCCCTGGGAATTTTCCTTTTTTGAGGACGATTTCAAAGCCCTTTACCGGAAGGAGCAGCGGACCGGGGAGATTTTCGGGGCTTTCGCCGGCCTGGCTGTTTTTGTCGCCGGACTCGGGCTGCTGGGATTAGCCGCCTTTGCTGTGGAGAGACGGACCAAGGAGATTGGCATCCGCAAAGTGTTGGGGGCCTCCGCTCCCCATCTTGCCTTTCGGCTGGGCAGGGAGTTCCTGGGGCTCGTCCTCATCGCCAACATCATCGCCTGGCCGTTCGCTTATTTCGTCATGTCCCGGTGGCTCCAGGACTTTGCTTACAGGATCGGGCTGACGGCCTGGCCGTTCCTGCTGGCCGCGGCCGGCGCGCTTGTTTTCGCCTTCCTGACGGTCAGCACCCAGACTCTGCGGGCCGCCTCCGCCAACCCGGTGGAAACGCTCCGCTACGAGTAGTTTTACCTTCTGAAAAAATAGATAGCCAATCCTATCTAAGAGCCACAAATTCTGTTCGGGTATGCGAAAGCATATGAGCGTGTATGGAATTATACATGGGATAGTCGCAATTTGGTCTCAATGCCGGAGGGATACAGCGGACTCAAGATTTAATTTCTCTCAAGTTACAGATTATCTGAAGGTATGCAGAAGTATACCGAAGCATTCCGGGACCGCGGCCTAGATTATGGGGTTGTGCTCAGACCCACCTCCACCGTGGGTATCGAGCCAGTTGAGGATTTCAGAGATGCGGCCGGTCGCCAGACCGATGCAGGTGTCGGCCGCACCGTAGTAGATGTTCAATGTATCCCCGTCGTCGCCGATGGTGAAGCCACACGGAAACACCACATCGGCCACGTCGCCTTGCCGTTCGTAGGCCTCGCGCGGGCCGAAAATCCATTCGTCACTGCGCATCAAGCATCGGCGCGGATCAGCCAGGTCAAGGAGTGCGATTCCCAGCCGGTACAGGGACCCGGACGCAGTCGTACGGACGCCGTGGTAGAGCATCAGCCAGCCGCGCTTGGTTTCAATCAGCGGCGTGGCAAGACCGATTTTGCTCGCGTCCCACCACGCACCGCGGCGTGCCGCCAGTAGGAGCCGGTGCTTGCCCCAATGCCGCAGGTCGGGCGATTCCGCCACCCAGATGTCGGCGGCGCCGCGTCCGGTAACCGGCCTGTGAATCATCAGCCAGCAACCCCGGTAGCGCCGGGGCATGAGCGCCGCATCCTTGTCTTCTGGCGCCATTACCAGCCGCAGCCGCTCAAAGGCGCGGAAGTCCTCGGTCAGCGCCATCGAAACCGCCGGTCCTGTCTGCGAGTACGCGGTGTAGGTGATGGCATACTTGCCGATTTCCTCGAGCCAGACGATCCGCGGATCCTCTACCCCCCACACCTCCTCGGGATTCTTGTCCGGCTCGGGTGCCAGCGTCGGTTTCGGGTCAATCTCCCACTTGTCCACGCCGTTGCTGGAGCGCGCTGCCCACAGGCTCGAAATCCCGCGCCGGTCTTCGACACGACAGAGCAGCAGCG
>JBAQGA010000037.1:0-27207 GCA_049287565.1 Candidatus Aminicenantales bacterium | reverse complement strand
ACTTGACACCGCTCCTGCATCTTTAATATCTTAGTCCGCTCACAGGATGATGGAGTAGACATACCTGGAAAAAGGAGGTCCGCATGCAGCCCAAGCACTTCCGCTTCGGCCTTGGTGTGGTCATTCTATGTTCTGGCTTCATCTTTTTGAGCTTCCTCTGCTCTGCCCAGACGCCGCGCCAAGTCAGGGCTCTTGTCGACAACACCAACATCCGCACCCGGCCAGAGCTCGATGCCGAAATCCTGGATATCGCCGCCAAAGGGACCCTCTTCGATGTCATCGAGAAAGCCGGCCCCTGGTACACGATCAAGATGGGCGAGGACGAAACGGGCAAGGCCGTCTACGGATACATCCATGAAAGTATGGTCGAACCCAGCGGAGACGCGTCCCCAAGGCCTCAGGAAAGGCTCGAGCCGCCGCCGGCTCCTCCTCCACCTCCCGCTGCCGCAGTCCAAGAGCCCGCCGCCCCTGCCCGGGAAGTGACGGAGGGACAAGGGGGAACCAGGTCTCACGACAAGCTTATCTCCGGCTCGTTCTTGAAGTACGGCTTCGGCGATCATTGGCTGGCCTCTTTCGGGTTTGATTTCGGGCTCGGCCGCCACTTCGGGATCGGTCTCGAGTTCCAACCCTATTTCAGCAACATCTCCGAGATCGACCTCACCGTCATCCAGATGGATATCTTCGTCAACCTCAAGTTGGGGTTCAAGCTCTGGTTCTTCACTCTCTATGGAGGCGGCGGCATCGGCCCCGGCCTTTCCTACGCCAACAGCGAGATCGAGGGCCAATCCTTCTCCAAGTTAAAGACCATGCTCGCCTACCACGGGATCGCCGGCGTGGCGATAAACATCGGGAGAATTGCGGTCGTCTTCGAATACCAGCCGGTCATGATCTCCGACCCCGCCGTCGACCCGGACACCTGGGGACAGTTTTTCTTCGTTGGCCTGAGATTCTGAACCGCGTCACTCCCATACCCATCCTTCAACTTGTGAGCTAAGGCCTCAGCCTGATCGATGTGGGATTCCTGAAGATGAGGCGGAGGGCGACTCGGAACGCTTAGCGTGTCTCCGGCTCGGCATGGACGACACAGCAGTCGAGTCCGGGGATGCGTTCTTTCAACCGCATCTCGATGCGACTGGTGATGTCGTGGATCTCGACGATCGAAAGCTCCTTGTCAAGGTGACAATGGAGGGAGATCGATAGCTTGTCCCTCTGGCGCCAGACGAGAACATTGTGGCAGCGCGAGGGCCCGGCGATCTTGTCGGTCAGCCGCTTGACTTCTTCCACCAGCTCCCCTTCCTGAGGGGTGACGTCGCGGCCGTTACCGATACCGGTGCCGCGCGACTCCAGGTGTACGTACACCTGGCTGATCTCCGGCATGTCCGCCCGCAGGTCCTCTTCGATGTGGCTGGCCATCTTGTGAGCCTGCTCGAGCGAGAGGTGGTCGTCGACCTCGAGATGAAGGTCCACGAAGACATGGCCCTTGTCCTCGTGCAGGGCGATGTTGTGGACGGCCATCTGGTTCCGGTAAGCCACGGCTCGGATCCTCTTGACCAGGGCCTCGCGCTCCACTTCCCGCGGGTCGGTGTGGACGACGACGTCGGCCCCCGGGGCGATGCTCTGGACGTGGGCCTCGACATCCTCGGCGATGGCATGGGTGCGCTCGAAGGGCAGGTTCCGGTCCACATCCACCGTCATGTCTACAAAAAATATCGGCCCCGACCGTCGCACCCGGACCTGGCCGACGCGCAGGACTCCCTCGACCTCGGCGGCCGCAGCCCGGAGTCTCTGGGGGATCCCGTCGGGCGCCCGGTCAAGGAGGACATCCATGGTCGTTCGCCCGAGCCGGTAGCTCACGAAAAAGACGATGGCGGCGACTCCGAGAGCGGCCACGGCGTCGGCCCGATGGAGGATATGAGCGGCCGCCGGGAAGACGTTCCGGCCGAGCCAGACAAGGACGAGGCCGACGATGACCACGGAGGAGCTCCAGATGTCGGTCGAGAAATGGAGGGCGTCGGCTTCGAGGGCCTGGGATCGGTGCTTCCTTGCCGCTCTGTAGAGTATCCGGGACCGGCTGACGTCGACGCCGACGGAGACGACCATGACCAGGAAAGCCCAGACGCTGGGATTGACTTCGACGGAGGCGAAGAAGATCCTCCGGACCGATTCATAAACGATCCAGGCGCAGGTGGCGAAGAGCAATCCCGTCTCAATGAGAGCGGAGAAGTTCTCGATCTTGCCGTGACCGTAGGGATGCTCGCGGTCGGCCGGCTTGCCCGAGACGCGAACCGCCAGATAGGTGATCACGGCGGCCACCAAGTCGAGCAGCGAATGGGCGGCTTCGGCCAAGATTCCCAGGCTTCCGGTGACCAGGCCGACGATCAGTTTCAGGACGGTCAGGAACACGGCCGCGATGACGGAGCTTCCTGCCGCAGCCCTTTTCTCTTTTTCGGCCGAAAGTTTTGGGTGTGCCGGTTCAGCCAACATCAGCGGATTTCTCTCCCCCTATTTTTTCATCTTCTCGATGGTCTCGATGATGGTCTTAACCTGGGCGGCTTCGGGGTTCTCGGGATCAAGAGTGAGGAAAGTGTTGAAATTATCCAATGCTTTGGCGAAGTCGCCTTTATTCAGGTAGACATAGCCAAGTTTCAGGTAAGGCTTCGGCCAGTCTTTCTTGATCTGCGTGGCCAGTTCAAGGTAGCGGATGGCCTCGTCGATCTTCTGGTTCGAGAACAGAAGCTCGCCGACGTTATAGGCGGCCGCTTCGTCCTGCGGCGAGATATCGACGGCTTGGGCGAGATATTTCTGAGCGGCCTCGAAATCGCCGCGGCGCAGAAACACCTCGCCCAGCCCGGTAGAGGCCCGGAGGGAGGCGTCAGCGTCTTTCTTCAGGTCACCGTGTGTTTCTATCACCTTGTCCAGGACGAGCTTGAACGCGGACTCGGCCTTGTCAAGTTCCTCTTTTTTGAGATAGCAGGTGCCGATGTTGAGATGGACCTGGTAGATCCCGGGATGTTTGGCTGCGAATTCTTCGAACATCCGCAGCGCTCCGTCATAGTCTCCCTGATTGAGAAGAGAATTCCCCGCATCGAAGACGGCCAGCGCCTCCTTATCGGCGGCAAAAGCGTCCATGCCGGAAAGCTTCTTCAGGGTGAAGACGATGGGAGGGTTTTGCGAGAGCTGGCGGACATTCATCTCGAGGCTCGAGCTCTGGTAGCCGTCCATCGAAGCCATCACCCGCCAAGTCCCCGTCCCCAGGCCGGCGATGGCGAACCGGCCCTTTTCGTCCGACCGGCCTTCGAGCCTGGTCTCGCTCCGCGTGCTCTGGGCGACGACCAGCGCGCCCTCGAGCGGCGTTCCGTTCTCGTCTGTGACCGTACCTGTGATCCGTCCTTTTCCTATATCCTCCTGGGCGGCTAAGGTCACGATCAGGGCGATGATGAACAGCCCAGTAATGAGGAGTCGCTTTTTCATAGTTTCCCCCTGGCTCTATCCAATGTCGGCCTTCTGGACATGTTTGCGGTCATCCTTCGTCTTGAAAACACCCTTTTAAGATATTCTGAGAAGCCGATAAAAGCAAGAAAGAAGGAACAAAAAAACTTGACAACCATGCCCTTTCTGGAAATAAATATGGTATTGATACTCAATCTATTTCAGCTGAAGCGAAGCGCATTCATATGCTCTGGCTCCGGATATACTGAATGATCTCCGGGACTTAATTATTACGAGCTGGCAATCTTTATATTTAAGTTCTGATCAAGGAGGGTATATGCATCTCAAGAAAAACTTTCTGAAACGTATCTCGGTCGCAGCGATCTGCCTCATTCTGACCAGCGGCCTTCTCCAGGCCCAACGCCTGACAGGAAGGATTATCGGCAACGTCTCCGACGAGCAGGGCGCGCCACTGCCCGGAGTGACGGTGGAGCTCTCCAGCCCCGCCCTGATGGGCGGCCTCCACTCCCAGATCACGACCAGTGAGGGCTTCTACCGCTTCGCCAACCTACCGCCGGGGACGTACAAGATCATCTTCAAGTTGGAAGGCTTTCAGAAAGTCGAGCAACCCAACCTCATCGTCAGCATGAACAGCACGGTCACCATGGACATGGTCCTCAAGCAGTCCACGCTGGAAGAGCAGGTGACAGTGACAGCCGCTACTCCCGTCGTCGATGTGACTCAATCCGGAGTGTCGACGACCTACGCCAAGGACCAGCTCGAAAAACTTCCTTTCAACCGTTCGACCTATTTCGACATCGTCAACCAAACGGCCGGTTTCGCGACCAGCCACGGCGAGTCCTCCTCCCGGTTCACGGCCTACGGATCCAACTCCGAGGAAAACGCCATGTACATGGACGGCGTCGACCTGAGCAACCCCGAGATCGGAACGGCCTGGTCTTGGCCCGTCCCCGACATGTTCGAAGAGATCGAGATCACCGGCATCGGGGCCCAATCCGAATACGGCAATTTCTCCGGTGCGGTGGTGAACATCGTCACCAAGTCGGGAGGAAACGCTTTTTCGGGAAGCGCGAGTTACTACGGCCAGTATAAAAGTCTGACAGGCGATAACAACCCGATACCCTACAATGAAGACACCGGCGAGGGCGTCTACTCCTTTAACCGGGTGAAATGGTATGACTACGCCTTCACCCTGGGCGGCCCGATCGTCAAGGACAAGGTCTGGTTCTTTGGTATCTACAATAAGAACCAGGACAAAGCCTCAGACTTCGGCGACGATCCGAACTTCCCCTATAATGGGACTCACAACGAGCAGTTCTTCAAAATCTCCGCTCAGCTCTCCAAAGCTCATAAGCTGGTTCTTATGTTTAACCGCCAGAAAGACTTCTGGGCCGGCGCCGCTGATCCCTATAACCTGCCGGAGACGATCCTGGCCGAGACGGACCTGGTCAATATCTGGACCGGCATGTGGACCTGGCTGATCTCCAACAATTCCTTCTTCGAGTTCAAGTATTCAGGTTACCTCAGCCCGAATGACTACCTCCCGGCCTTCGACGGCAGCATCTACGAGCCCCCCCATTACGACGGAGCGACGGGCGTAACCTCAAACGGGCCGGTCTGGCCCTGGTTCTATGACGTCACCCGCCACCAGGTCAACGCCACCTTCACCCATTTCGCCGACGACCTCCTGGCCGGCGACCATGAGTTCAAGATCGGCGTCCAGTTCAACCGCGGGACGAGCGACACCTACGGCGGCTACGGCGGCGGCAAGTACTACTATGATTACGCCGGTGAGCCTTATTACCTCTACGTCCAGGATACCAACAGATACGGCGGAACGGTCGTCAACATCGGCGGTTTCATCGACGATTCCTGGAAGGTCGGCGACCGGCTGACCATCAACCTCGGGCTGCGCTTCGACCACCATAACGCCTACATCCCCGCCTTCCCGCTGATGAGCAACTTCAAAGAGACGGGTGAGACCGGAATCGGCATCAACGACCTGATCGTCTGGAACTCAGTTTCCCCCCGGATCGGCCTCGCCTTCCAGTTGACATCCGATCAGAAAACGCTCCTCAAAGCGTCCTTCGGCCGGTACTACGTCTACCCCTACATCGCCAACTGGGAATGGCCCGGACCGAACGCTCCTACCTATTATACTTACTGGTGGAACGGCGAAGACTGGGAGCTCGTTTACGAACTCCCGGGAGAAGCGGGCTACACCATGGACCCGGAGATCAAGAACCCGTACTACGACCAATTCTCGGTCGGGTTGACGCGGGAGCTGGCCGCCAACCTCTCCCTGGGGGGCACCTTCATCTACAAGAAAGGCAAGGATCCCTTCGGCTACGAGGACCGGGGCGGCGTCTACGAACAGGTGACCCGTGTCTCCGAGGACAACGGGCAGACCTATCAAGTCTGGAACTGGGTCGATGGCGATTTTGACTATTGGCTGACCAATCCCGATGGCTGGGGCCAAACGTACAAAGGAATTATCCTCGAACTTAACAAGAGGTACGCCAACAACTGGCTGATGAATGCCTCGGTGACCTGGTCCAAGGCGGAAGGCCTGAACCTGAGCTCACGGTCAACCGGCAGCTACGGCATGAGCCAATCCCTGGTCTGGTACACCGGGCAGTACGGGGCCGACCCAAACGACCTGATCAATGCCAAGGGCCCGTTGAACCTGGACAAACGGTGGATGGTCAAGCTCTCTCTCGGTTACAACTTTCCCTTTGATATCCTGTTCAGCGCCAACTACCTCTACCAGAGCGGCCGGCCGACACAGAAAGTCGTCAGAATCCCTGATCTCAACCAGCCGGGAACGATCAGCATCCAGGCCGAACCCAAGGGGACAGAGCGGTTTGATGACCAGCACCTCCTCAACCTCAGGGTGGAGAAGAGCTTTAACCTTTATAAGACGGCCAGGATCGGCGTTATCGGAGACGTTTTCAACCTCCTCAATGACGATACCGTGACCAGTTGGCGGTCCTACAGTGTCTGGCGGGACACCTACCAAGTTCCGCTGTGGATCCCCTATCCGAGGAGGTTCCAGCTCGGAGTCAAGTTCCAGTTTTAGCCTGTTGCAGCTGTCGGGCCGCCTCGACATGGCGGCCCGATTTCTCGGTCTGGCCGAGCCGGTTATAAATATCGGCCAAGACAAGGTGTCCTAGGATTTCGGTCGATCGATCGGGCCTGAGACCTAGGCCTTTCAAGGCGAGGGTCTCGGCTTCGTTCAAATCTTTCCCTGCGTCCATCAGGACCTTGGCCAAGAAGACATAAGCGGGAGCGTAATCCTCGTTTTTCGTGAGGCAGCTCCTGAATTCTTTCTCCGCGGCCTGGGGCTGTTTCCCATTGAGAAAAAAAAGCCCGAGGTTGAAGTCCGGCTTGTAGTTATAAGGGGCTGTTCCCTGTTCTTCCCGATATTCGGTCACCGCTTGGTCGAGTTCTCCCCTGGCCTCATGGATGAGCGCCAGGTTGAAGTGGGCGCTGAGGAGCGGCTGGCTTTTTTCCACGGCCAAGGCCGCCCGGATCTCTTTTTCCGCCTCATCGTACCTTTTCAGTTCAAGAAGCACGGCGCCCAACCTGTTGCGGAGAAACCGGGATTCAGGGTTGATCTCCACCGCCGTCCGGATGGCCAGGAGGGCCTCCTGTAAATCTCCCTTGTCTTGATAGACATCGGTGAGGTGGAAATACGGCTTGGTGTCCTTGGGATCAAGACCGATCAGGCGGCGGAAACCCAGGATGGCTTGCTCATGTTTCCCGGTCTCTTTATAGACCAGGGCCAGCCCGAAGACGGCCTCATAGTAGTCCGGGTTGACCTCCAGGGCGCTCTTGAATTCTTGAACGGCCTCATCATATCTTTTTTGCCTGGAATAGATATTACCCGCCAGGTAGCGTGCCTCCAGGATGGTCGGGTCCTTTTCCAGGACGGTCCGGATCTTCGCTTCGGCCTGGTCGAGCTTTTCTTCAGTGACCAGGAACTGGGTCAGCTTGATCTCATTGTAGAGCTCGATCTTGTCCTTGGGATCGGCCAGGTTCTGTCCGGGCTTTTGGGCCGAGGAGCCGTGGAAGGCGCCGATGTAGCCCAGTGCCTGGAGTTTGACCATGGAATCATGGTCGATGTTCTGCGGCCCGGCCAGCTCTTCCTCGGGCGCGGAGTATTGCGCGATAAGACTGTCCAGGTCCCTTTTCATCTGATGGCCGAGTGACGCCTTCTCCTTGATGATGTTCGAGATCTCTCTCGGGTCGGTGGAGACATCATAGAGCTCCGGGCGAGGAGCGTTTATGAATTTGAATCGGCCCTGCCGCAAGCTCCTCAATTCGCTCCAGCCGTAGTGATACCGGGGGAAAAAGGTTTCGCTGTAAGCGGCGGGCTCAGCCTCCCCTTCCCTTCCCTGGAGAAGCGGAACCAGGCTTTGGCCCTGGACGGCCGGAGGCACATCGGCCCCGATAAGCCCGAGCACGGTCGGCATGATATCGATGCTCTTGACCTGCTGCACGACCTCCCGCCCGCGCGCCCCGGCCGCGCCGGAGAAGTGAAAAATGAGGGGAACGCGGACGGCCGCATCGTAGACGAAAAAGCCATGCGCACTCTCTTTGTGTTCACCCAGCGATTCCCCATGGTCGGCGGTCAAGACGATCAGGGTCCGGCCGGTCAGGTTTTGGGCTTCAAGGAAATCCAAGAACCCGCCGATGAGCTCGTCGACGTAGGCGATCTCGCCGTCGTAGAGGCTGTAGGGCCCGCCTTTATACCTGGCCTTATAGGGTTCGGGAGGATCATAGGGAGTGTGGGGGTCATAAAGATGGATCCAGGCGAAAAATTTTTCCCGGGAGTTCCGGCCGACCCATTCCCGTGCGTTCTCCAGGACCTCGTCTCCCCTCCTTTGAACGGTGTCCAGGCTGACGATTTTATACTTGGTGAGGTCGAAATTATCAAAGTAGTAGTCAAACCCTTGGTCCACACCCCAGCGGCTGTCGAGGACGAAGGCGCCGACAAAAGCGCCCGTCTGGTATCCATCATCTTTCAAGACCTCGGCCAGGGTGACGTACTTGGGGTCCAGGTAGAAGCCGCCGTTGTCCCGGACGCCGTGTAAGAGCGGATAGGTCCCCGTGAAGATCGAGGAATGAGCGGGCAGGGTGAGGGGCGTCGACGAGATAACGTTTTGAAAAAGCGATCCCTCGGCCGCCAGCCTGTTGATGTGGGGGGTTTTGACCTTATCGTAGCCGTAGCACTCGAGATGGTCGGCCCGGAGGGTGTCGATCGTGAACAGGACGATGTTGAGGGACTCTCTGAGATCCGGAGCGATGAGATCCTTGCTGACCTTGGCCTTGCGGAAGACGAAATAAAGCGAGATGAGGAGAGGAACCATAAAAAGGATGAGGAAGAGCTTCTTTTTCATATCTTGCCGTTTTCTCTACTCTCTTCTCCCCGGCCCCAAGAGAAATTTTCCGGGCAGCGCTCCCGTATGCCGGTCATGGTCAACGACGACCCGGCCGTTGACGATGACATAATCGATCCCCGTTGGATATCGCTCCGGCTCGGTATAAGTGGCCCTGTCCAAGATCGTCTCGGCGTCGAAAATCACAAGGTCAGCGAACGCCCCTTTTTGAATAATCCCCCTGTCTTTGAGTCCCAATTTCGCTGCCGGCATTGAGGAAACCTTTTTGACGGCCTCGGGAAGAGTGAGGATCTTTTTTCTCCGAACATAGTGGCCGAAGAAGCGCGGATAGGTGCCGTAGTTCCGGGGATGCGGGATCCCGGAACGGAGCGGCCCGTAAGGAGCTAATGCGGAGCCGTCCGAGGCGACCATCACCTGGGGATGCCGGAGGATGCGGATCGTGTTCTCCTCGCTCATGCCGAACCCGATGATCGAGACATCCCCGCCCTCCTGGATGAGAAGGTCGCAGGCGAATTCGTAGGGGTCCTGGTTCTTGGCCGCGGCGGCCTGGCCGATGGTCCGGCCGATGAGGCGCTTGTTCTCCTCGGTCTTCAGGTCAACGAGCAGGACATTCTCCCATGGAGTGCCCTCCAGTTTCTCCAGGGCTTCAGGCTTCATCCGGCGCCGCGTCTCGGGGGACTTGAGCCTCGTCACGAAGGCTTCGTCGCCGCCGTCGAGAGCCCACTGCGGGAAGAAGACGCTGAGCCCGGTGTTGTAGGCCAGGTATGGATAGGCATCGGCCGTGACCTCGAGTCCCCTTTCCTTGGCCCGCTCAACGAGGTCAAACATCATCGTCATCTTCCACCAGTTGGTCGTTCCGCAGACCTTGAAATGGGAGATCTCGAGGGGGAGGCCGGCTGTTTCAGCGATGGCCACGGCCTCTGCCACCGCCTCTACCGCCCGGCTGTCCTCGCTCCGGATATGGCTGGCGTAGAACCCTCCAAATGGTGCGACCACCCGGCAGAGGGCGATCATCTCTTGGATGTCGGCAAACCCGCCGGGTGTGTACTCCAGGCCGCTGGAGAGGCCGAATGCGCCCTGTTCCATGGCCTTGGCGATGATCGCTTTCATCCTATCCAACTCGGCGGGCGTGGGCGGCCGCTTCTCCTCACCCATAACATAGGCTCTGACAGTGCCGTGGCCGATAAGGGTCGCGTGGTTGAGGCCGATGCCCTCCCGGGAGAGGCGGGCCCGGTAGCCTTCGAGGTCCACCCAGTCCGGTTGGAGATTCAGCTTTTCCAGGGATTCCCTTTCCCAGGCACTGAGGTCCTTTTTCCGGGGGAAGTCCGAGCCCCCGCAGTTGCCGGTCAGTTCGGTGGTCACGCCCTGGCGGATCTTGCTCTCTCCCTTGGGATTGACCAGGAGCTCGATCCCGGTATGGGTGTGAATATCAATGAAGCCCGGGGTGATGACACGCCCGGACGCCTCTATCGTTGTAGCGGCCCGGACGGTCTGGAGGTCGCCGACGGCAATGATCTTCTCGCCAGCGATCCCGACATCTGCTCGGAAAGGGCTGTCGGCTATCCCGTCGATGACCGTTCCGTTCTTGATGATGAGGTCAAAAACGGCGCGATCTTGAGGGAAAAGCCTGTCGGCCCGCAGGCTTTTCGCCAAGCCGAGCCACAGCGCCGCCTGGGCGCTTGACTTCAGAAATTCCCGCCGCTTCATCGAGGCCATATTATATCAGACTCTCGAATCCATTTGCCAAAAGGGGGCGGGATTTATAAAGTAAGACCAACTGGAGGAGACCGATGAGATCTTTACCCCGCTTCTTGCTTATTCTCATCCTGACCACCCTTTGGATGGGACCCGGGTCCGCCCGGGAGGCCGCCGATAAGACCATCACCACGGAAAGCCTCTTCAGGGAAATGATCGACCTGGAGAGCCTGAGTCGTTTCCCGAATCCCGCCTACAGGACCGTCCAGTTCTCTTCCTTCGACCGCCGGAGCCGCCTCCCCGGAGGTCCCGGTTGGTTCGCCAACTCGGACGGTTTCGGCGGCGAGCCGGTCCCGAACTTTGAAAAAACGCTCAAAAAGCCCGGCCCGGATGGCGTCGGGGAATACGAGGTCGCCGACCTGAAGGGGCCCGGCGCCGTCGTGAGGCTTTGGAGCGCCGCCATATCCGGGAAGGTCCGCCTGTATATCGACGACCTCAACCGGCCGATCTATGACGGCGAAGCCGCGCCTTTCTTCCGGAGGACCTACGGTTGTTTCACCGGGTCTGAAACTCTGAACCCAGACCTTCTCGAGAGGACCATATACCAAAGAGACGCGGCCTACGCTCCCCTCCCCTTCCGGAAAAGTTTGAGGATCGTTTGGGTCGGTAATCTCGAGGAGATCCATTTCTACCAGGTCGGTGTCAGGCTCTACGAACCCGGCACAAAGGTCGTTTCCTTCAATCCCCAGGACCTCGTGGCCTCCAGCCGGGCCATTAACGACGTCCTGGCCGTCTTGGCCGACCCCGATGGGATGCTCGGATCTGCGAACGACTCGCCGTTCACTTTCCGAACCTCGCTCCCCCCTTTCGAAAAAAGAGAGCTTTTCGCTATCGACGGGCCTCAAGCCGTCGACAGGTTCGTCCTTAAGCTCGAATCCAAAGACATGGACAGGGCGCTCCGGCAGGCGATTCTGCACATCATTTGTGACGATGTTCCCTGGGGTCAGGTCCAGTCTCCCGTCGGAGATTTTTTCGGCGCCGCGCCCGGCCTCAATGCCTTCGTTTCTCTTCCCTTTAGTGTCCAATCGGACGGAACCATGGTCTGCCGCTTTCCGATGCCGTTCCAAAAGTCCATGAAGATCATGCTCGAGAACGCGGGAGACCAACCGATCAACGCAGCGGGATCGGTGCGGCTTCGGCCCTATCGCTGGGACGAGCAAAGGTCCATGCATTTCCGGGCCCGCTGGCGGGTCGACCATGGCCTCATCGCTTCGAACCGGGACGTCCAGGACCTCCCGTTCCTCCTGGCGAGGGGGCAAGGCCTTTACGTGGGGACCGCCTCATACATCATGAACCCCTCGCCGGTCCCTACACCCTACGGAAGCTGGTGGGGAGAAGGTGACGAAAAGGTTTTTGTGGACGAGGACAGGTTTCCCTCGACCTTCGGGACGGGTTCTGAGGATTACTACAATTATTCCTGGTCGTCCCCGGATATTTTCGTCTATCCTTACTGCGGGCAGCCTCGCAACGACGGCCCGGGCAACCGGGGATTCGTCACCAATTTCCGCTGGCACATCCTCGATCCGTTTCCCTTCCGTCAGGCCATCTCGTTTTTCATGGAGCTCTATTCCCACGAGAGAACACCGGGACTTTCCTATGCCAGAATAGCCTATCACTACGCCAGGCCCGGTGCCTTCGATGACCATCTGCCGATCGGCCCGGAGGATGTCCGGGCGCTCGAACTTCCGGCCTGGGAACCGGCGGCCAGGATGGGAGCACGGGATTTTGAATTCTTCAACGCAGAAAAAGCCGTCGTCGATCCCGGCAGAACGAACTTGCGGGGCAGCCGTATTTTCGCCGGGGGGACGGCGCTCATCTGGTATCCCGAGAGACCGGGAGTCTCCAAGGATTTCAAGATAACCGTTGGCGAAGCCGGGAAAAAGCGGATCCAGTGCGTCTTTGTCCACGCAGACCAAATGGGTACGGTCTCCGCTCTTCTCGACGGCCGAAGCGTCCCCTGGGCGGACGGGGCCGCGACGACCAACCTCAAGACTCCCGGGCGGACCCTGCTGCGAATGATCAGCCTGGAGCCGTTCGAGTTGGCGGCCGGAGAGCATGTTCTGACGCTGAAATTCGAGGGGGCGGAGGCCGATATTCAGGTTCCAGAGGTCGGCCTCGATTTCATCGGCATACAGAAAGTCGATAAATAGCCGGCATCCGGCCTGACGGCGGCCGGGACATTGACTGCCGCGGCTAGGCTTTTTGACGGCGAAACGGTGGGCAGAAGCCGGCCTCCTCCCTGATCAGCGTCGGATCACTTCTTCTTGGCTTCCTGGGCGGCCTTCATCTCCTGGGCCTGAGCCTTGATTTGTTCCTGCTTCTGCGAGATCTTCTTCAAGAGATCTTCAAGCTCTGCTTTCTCGTTCGCGTCGGTGGTTTTCTCCAGTTTGGCGCGGATGTCTTTGGCCTTCGCATCGAGAGCCAAGTACTCTTTCTTCAGCTCTTCGAGTGTAGGATTGGCGGGGTGATCCCCCTCGGCCATCTGGATCTGGACATTGACCATCACGACTTTGATTTCGGCCTGCTTGGCCAGGACCATCTCGAGCTTCTTCTTGAGCCCGGCCTTTTTCTCCGGGTCGTCCGTCTGGGCGAGCGCGTCGCGGATCTTCTGTTTCGTTTTCTGGAGAGACTTGTACTCGGCCTTGAGGTCGACTTCTCCCGGGTTGGGAGGCGTTCCCGCCTCGGCCAGGAAGCCCTTGAGCTCCTGCTGCTTCAGCAGGACGATTTGCAGGCTATGTTCCAGCTCCTTCTTGGCCTCCACGTCTTCGGTCGCCTCGAGCTTCTCCCGGAGTTTCATCTCCTTTTCCTTGAGCTTTTTATACTCATCTTTTGCCTGGGCGACCTTTTCCTTGCTGACCTGCACCTCCTGGCCCTGACCGGCCTTTTCTTGCAGGACAGGGACCATCGGATGGTCGAGGGATCCCGCAGGTTTCGGCTCGGCAAAGGCCAACACCAGCAACGAGGCCAAAGGCAGGACGAACAACAGCTTCAGCTTGGCCGCGTTCCTGGATTTGATCTTGGACATCATGGTTAACCTCCTTTTGATCTGGGACTGTTTGAAGTTGTTGGCGAACTCAAACAGCTGGGCGCCCACGTGCTGCTCGAACACCAGCCGCTTGTACATGACCGCGCTGAAGCCCTGCGCAATGACTCCATTGTCGGCCAGGTACTCGTGGGTTTCCTGTAGGGATTTTTTGTACGGCCATACAAAAGGATTGAACCACTGAAGGACTATAACCAATTCCATCAGGAGCACATCCAGGGAATGTCCCTGCTGGATGTGGACCCGTTCGTGGGCCAGGATGCGTTCCAGGTCGTCCGGGTTGAGGTCCCTCTCGTTGAGAAAGACGACGTTGAGGAACGAGAAGGGCGCGAATTCCCGGTCTATGGAAACGATCTTGATGCCGCCCCGGACCTGAAGCCCGTACCTTCTGACGACGGAGCGGAGCTTGATCAGGTGAACCACGAACCTCATCAGGAAGACAAGCACTCCGGCGATGTAGACGACCAACAGGATGTCGCCCAACCCGAGAGACCG
Organism: Candidatus Aminicenantales bacterium; assembly: GCA_049287565.1. Lineage (GTDB taxonomy): Bacteria > Acidobacteriota > Aminicenantia > Aminicenantales > UBA8522 > UBA8522. The sequence continues at coordinate 13,062 of JBAQGA010000037.1, read as the reverse complement.
GATGGGGACCGCCTGCACCTGTCTCAGCGAGGCTGAGCTGGAGACGGCCCGGGCGTTGAGGAGCGGAGACGTTATCTTAAAGCCGGGGATGAGAAACGACAGAGCCAGAGCGGAGACCAGGTAGAACCGGTTGAGTAGAAAATAGGTCTCGTCTTTAAGAAGGACCCAGTAAATAACGTAGAAAAGCGCCAGGCAGACGCCGCTTTCCAGGATGTAACGGAGAAGATCGCTCATTTATCCCTCCCCTTTTGTCTTACGATCTGGTCGTTCAAGAGTTTTCGGATCTCCTCGAGCTCCTCCAGACTGATGTCGCGGCCGCTGGCGAAAAAGGAGACCATTTCCTGGAAGGAATCACCGAAATACCGCTTGATGAAGGATTTGAGGAAATTCTTCTTGTACTCGTCCTTGGAGGTCAGGGGGAAATATTGGTGGGTTTTGCCAAAAGCCTCGTGCGAGACAAAGCCCTTCTTCTCCAGGATGCGGACGATGGTCGAAACAGTATTGTAGGCAGGTTTGGGCTCGGGAAGCTCATCGACGATATCCTTGACGAATCCCTTTCCCAGTCTCCAGAGGACTTGCATGATCTGCTCCTCGGCTCTGGTTAGTTCTTTCATGGCAATCATAATATATAACTAAAACATTAGTTTGTCAACTATTATTTTAGTTTTTCGAATTTTTTCGATATTTCGAGACGACAGTTCTACCGAGGCCGGAACTTCTTGTTTTCAAACACGTATATTCATTATGATAGACGTAGATTTCTAAGTAGGAGGGTGACATGAACACAGCCAGGAGACTCATCGGACTGCTGCTGATCGTCTTCCTGGGTCTTCCCACGCTGTTCGGGATCATCTGGGCCGTGGGGATGATCAAGGCTTCGGTTTCGGCCGAGTTCCTGACCGACCTTCCCCGCGAGATCATCGCCGATATCCCGAGCAAGGCGGACGAGATCTTCCGGGAAGCCCAGGATGAACTGGTCATCGCCGACGACAACACGCGGGCCTGGTTCCGTGCCGCGGCCAAGACCGGGATATCCCCCCGCGACCTGATGGAGAAAACGGGTCTACTGGAATGGCTGGACGGCGAACTGTCCGATTCACTGCGGCAGATCGGCCGGGTCCTCAGGGGCGAGCGGAGACCGCGGCCGATAAGCATCGACCTGCGGCCGCTCCAGGCTGCCCTGCTCCATCCGGAGGTCGACCGTTTCCTCGAGGAGACGCTGAAAAACCTTCCGCCCTGCGACGAGCGCAGTCAATTGCTCTGGGGCGAGCTGGCGATAAGAGATATCCGCCGTCACGAACTCCCCGCCTGTCAGCCGGACCTGGAGACGGCCAAGACGGTACTGGCCGAGGCCCGCCGGCGGGCGGTCGATGACATGGACGATCGGATCGAGGTCTTCGAGGGTGTCCGTTCCTTCCCTCTTCTCCCCTTCGGCATCTCCGGGACGATCACCGTCCTTTCCTATTTCCTCTTCCTAATCCCGGCCGCGTTCATCTTCCTAGGAGCCCTCATCGCCGCTTCATCTCCGGCCAGCTTCTTCCGCTGGTCGGGAGTTTCGGTGCTGGTGGGCGGCATCCCCACGCTGCTACTCGCTCTGGGCACCAAGTTCTTTTCCTTGTGGGCGATCAAGGCGGCACCTTTCTTCGAGCACGACTACTGGGCGAGCGACCTCGGTGACCTGGTGCTAAACAAGTTGGGTTGGATCCCGGAACGGATCGTCAACCAGCTCTTCTCCCCGGTCGTCTGGGTCGCAGCCCTGGTCTGTGTAGTGGGGGTCGTCCTTTACGCCCTGTCCTTTATGGTGCGGGATAACGCCCGGAAGACGCAAAAGCCCGCTTCTCCGCCTCTCGCTCCGGCAGTTCCGCCGAAGACAGAAGGATAGAAAACCGGCCCGGCCTCTCTCCGAAAGCTCAGGGATCGGTCTGACGGCCGCTCATTTTGGAGGCAGGACGAACCTGTAATCGACGGTGCACTGGTAGGAGTTTCTATACCTGGCTATTTCTTCGGGGTTCTTATTCCCGATGCAGAGCCGGTAGGTCTTTCCCGGCTCGAAGACGACCCCCTGTTTAGCCTTGATCACGAGCCTGTAAAAATCTTCGGCACCGAGGATGGTCACGAACCAGCCTTCCGCCAGCGGCTCGTTGTCCTCCAGGATCAGATGGTACATGTACTTCGAAGGAAAATTGACCCGGATCTTGAATTCGATCTCCTGGGGCGTGTAGCCGACGACCTCGAAGTACTCGTCCTGCGGCGTCTGCCCGCGGTAGTAAATCATCGCCGGCTTGGTCGTCCGTGCGGCGCAGCCGATCATTCCCAGTACAGCCAGAAAACCCAGCCCCCTGAAAATTATGCTTTTCATTTCTTGTTCCCTCTTTTTTTATTGTGAATGAATCCACGGTGAATGTAAAGGGCGGCTCGGTTCCGACCTTCATAAGAGTTCAGGGCGACTTGGAAAAACGGCCGCCCTGACATCTTGTCAAAGCCCTCCTAAAAGTGGTCAAATGAACGGTATGGACGGCTTGTTCGAAGTCCTGCGGCCGGACCGACCCGTTTGCCTGGTGGTCCACAACAATCCCGACCCTGACTCCCTGGCTTCGGCCATGGGACTGCAATACTTATTGAAGAAAAAAGGTTTCCCTGCCGTCAGGATCTATTACGACGGATTTATCGGCCGGGCGGAAAACAAGGCGATGCTAAGCCAATTGAAAATCGCCGCTCATCAGATAACAAGAGTCAGGCTCGCCTGCCGGCGGCAGTTCATCCTGTTGGATTGCCAGCCTCTCGCTGGGAATGTCACTCTTCCGGAGAAGGTGATGCCTTTGGCTGTGATCGATCATCATCCCCTCCGCCAGAAGACAAGAAAAGTCCGCTTTTTTGACGTTCGCCCCGATTACGGGGCCTGCTCCACCATCATCTATGAATACTTGGTTTCAGAGAGCATGGCCATTCCGGCGCCCGTAGCGACGGCCCTGTTCCACGCTATTTTCAGCGAAACCCAGGGCCTCGGGCGAGAAGGCAGCCCGGCGGACAAAAAGGCCTACCTGGAACTCCTCCCCCGGATCAGCTTCCAGCGCCTCTCCAAGATCCAGTATCCGAGTCTGTCCCGGGATTTCATCTCCAACCTTCTGCGGGTCTTGACCAGCGGCTTTTACTTTAAGCACCTAGTCGGGGTCATCCTGGAAGAGCTCCCCTATCCCGACTTCGTGGCCGAAATGGCGGATTTCCTGCTGAGGATAAAAAAAATGAGCTGGTCGCTCTGCCTCGGGTCTCACCAAAGCTTGCTCTATATTTCCATCCGTTCGAAAAACATCCACGCCGACACGGCCCGGCTGATCAAGAGAGCCATCCCCAAGTCCGGCACATCCGGAGGCCATGAGCTCATCGCCGGAGCCCGGGTGCGGATCGATGAAATGGACAGCGCAGAGGTCCGAACATTGAAAAGAGACATCGTCAGGAAGGTCCTGCGCGAACTCTATCACGCCGACATCGAGAGTCTGTTCAACCTCGTCACCAACGAGCCCGTTCCGTTCTTGTCCGGATGAATGAAGCCGGGCGGCGCGTCCTTATTTTTTGAGATTCATGATGGACAGCCTCGAAAATCTCTTCCATTTCTTTCGATTTGGGCAAGACATCCCGGATCATCTCCAGGTAACGACGTTTTTCAATGCAATCTACAGTCGGTTTAAAGTTGATATCAAAAATCCATCCCATTTGAAGCAGTTTAAGATCGTTCAAGTTCTGGACATGTCTCATGTCAACGATTCTCTTATTCATTAAATCCTGATACACTTCTTCTGAAAATCCCGGCGCATCAGGGAGATCGAGTTCGAGGGCCCCATTTCGTTTCCCGTCTTTTCGATGATAATAAGCAGTGACCACTTTCCAGATATCCAGTTTATCCGCGTCACGAAGAAGTCTAGAGAAAAACAGGCAGGCTGCCGTTTCTTCCCGTGGCAAGGAAGGTCGATTGTGGTATTTTATCGATCGTAGAATCACTTCTTTTACGGCACTATCGAATGGATCAAGGACTCCATACTCCCCCAATATTCTTATGCCCAATTCAGCATGATCATCGGATTTTCCATCCATAAAAGTCTTATAACGGGCATACTGTTCAAAACGGCCGATATCATGGAGGAGCGCGATGATTTCGGCCAAGCGCAATTGGTCAGCATTCAAGCCGAGTCGCTTCCCTAAATTCAAGATTTCTTTGCCGACCCGTCGGGTATGATCTTCTTTCAAATCTATGTTTTGCTGCTGTTCTAAATCGTTGTATCGAAATCTCCGGACATAGCTCCCGAACCAATTTTTCAAATCGGCTACACTTTTTTTATCTACTACTATTTTCATTTTCCTTTCTTATTATTTTGGCGACATCCTCCAAAAGCATACCGACGATCCGCCTATCGCCACCGCCGTGGCGTCCGTTCGTCTCCTATTTTTTATGGTAATCAGGATAGGCCGGGCGCTTCGGCTTGGGTAGCGGATTCTTGGCCAGCTCATCGAGGACGATCTCGATGGCTTTGTCCAACTGGGGATCCTTCCCCTGCCTCACGAGCGCGGGGTCAAGCTCCACTTCGACGTCGGGCGGAACTCCCACATTCTCGGCGATCCAATGCCCGTCCGGGCTCCAGACGCCTGAACTCGGAGCCGTCACATATCCTCCATCCATCAGACGCGGAGCTCCGGCGCGGCCGATCAGACCGCCCCACGTGCGTTTTCCGACCAGCGGACCAACCTTGACCCGTTTGAAGTACCAGGGCATGGCATCCCCGCCCGAGCCCGCGAACTCGTTGATGAGCATGACCTTGGGACCGAAGATGGCGCCCTGGGGCTGGACCTCGTCCTCTCCGTCGCGGGTGGCTACGAGGCTCATAATCTTGCGCCCGAAGCGCTCGATGATATCGGTGGCCAGCATGCCTCCGCCGTTGAAACGCTCGTCCACGATGAGGGCCTCACGTCCGACCTGGGCGTAGAAATACCGGTTGAAATAGGTGTATCCCCCGAAGGCCGTGTCCGGCATGTAGACGTAGGCCGCCTTTCCCTTGGTGACCCGGTCGACATAACGCCGGTTGTCCTCGATCCAGGCGAAATTGCGGAGCGACGTCTCGCCGCTTATGGGGACGACCGTGACCTCCCGGCCGCCCTCCATCTTCGGCTCCGGCCCGACGGTGAGGACGACCTGTTTCCCCGCCTTGGCCTCGAAGAAACTGAAAACATTGTCCTTGCCCTTGACCTCCCGGCCGTCCACGGCCAGCAAATACTCGCCGCTCTTGACATTCACTCCGGGCTGGGTCAGGGGAGCCTGGAACCGAGGATTCCAGTTCTCCCCGCTGTAGACGCGGGCGAAGCGATAGCGGCCGTTTTCAACGACATAGTCGGCTCCGAGGAGGCCGGTTGGCACGCGCTCCGCACGGGGGCTGTCTCCACCCCCGACACCGAGATGGCCCACCGTCATTTCCCCCAGCATCTCGGCAAAAAGGTAGTTCAGGTCCATCCTCGAGGCCACGGCTTCAACGAAGGGGGCGTATTTCTTTTGCGCCTTTTCGAGGTCCAGACCATGGAGGTTGGGATCGTAGAAAAACTCCCGTTCGACGCGCCAGGCTTCCCGGTACATCTGGCGCCACTCCTCGCGGGGTTTCACTCTTATCTGGATATCCTGCGTCGGCATGGCCTTGTCGGAGCCCCCGCCGGCCGAGGGAGGCGGTGAAGGAGCGCCCGAAGGAGGCATCGGCTTGAGGGTTCCGATCGACCAGCGTCCGTTCTTTCCGTACAAGTATTTCTTCCCGTTGCGGGCCATCTCGAAGGCATCGACGCCGCTTACGATGACATCGGTCCTCCGCTCTTTAAGGTCGAAACGATGAACGGACGAACCTTGAGCAAAAGACGCTCCCGGCAGCGGCTCTTCGGCCGCTACGGCCAGCAGAGTTCCGGACTCCCCGGTTTGGAGGTCGATATAGTCTCGGGCCGGCATGGGTACGGCCAGGATGCGTTGAAGGATGCCTTCGAGGTCGATCTTGACGATGACATCTTTTTCCGGTTTCTTGTCCTTGGGAGACTTGTCCTCTTCTTTTTTGTCCGGCTCTCCAGCTTCCTTCTTTGACTTATCGTCGGGCTTCTCTTCATCACTCTCCGGAATAAAGGGCGTAGGCTCTGCTTTATCAAGCACAGCCAGGTAAACCGTGCTGGTCACATCCCGGAAGATGCTGTGGATGTCCGGCTGCAGAGACGCGCCCGAATCGGTGGAGGCCGTGAAATAGAGATATTTTCCCCCGGGATCGAACACGGCCAGGCGGGCATCGCTCAGGCCGTCGGTGATCCGGGTGCTCTGTCCGTTCTCCAATGAGTATAAGAAAATGGCCCCCAGGTAGTTGGGCAGCTGCTTGGAATAAACCAGCCACTTTGAGTCGGGCGACCAGTTCGGAGAAGCGCCGGTCGCGCCGCCTAAGAAGCGGTCTTTATCCACCTTCACCGGCTTTTTCTCTTCAAGATCCACGTACCAGAAGTTCAGGTGACAATCGGCGTAGGCGATTTTCTTATTGTCGGGAGACCAGCGGGGAGCAAAATAAAAGGAGGGATCTTTTTCCAGCGCGATACGGAGCGGCTCCCCGCTCCCCTTCTGCTCCCGGATATGGAGCATGTATTCTCCCGATTCATCCGAGAAATAGGCGATCTTTTCCCCGTCGGGAGACCAGGCAGGATAGCGCTCCATGGCTCCCGGGGTGTCCGTGAGATTCCGGAAGTCGCCCTTTTCCGCCGGAACCGTGATGATCTCCCCCCGGGCTTCGAAAGCGGCCCGGACGGCGTTCGGCGAGAGGCTGGGCGAGGAGAGGCTGTCGCCGACGTTCACAAACTTATCCCTGACTTCAAGCATGTCCCCGGCGATGGAGACGGATAGCGGGGTCGTCTTCCCCGAGGCCAGGTCATAGAGATGGAGGGAGCCGAATTGTTCGTAAACGATCGCCCCCGGCCCGGCCGAGGCCGATTTGAGGTCCAGACCGTCGTTTCTCAGCGCCCTGGCCACTTTCTGTGTCTTGACGTCATACGAAAAAAGCGTGACGGGGCCTTCCCTGTCGGAGAGAAAATAGACCTTGCCCCCGACCCACATGGGCTCATAATCGTTGGAGTCCGTCCGCGGGATCTTGACGATGCCCGAATCGGAGAGGTCGGCGATCCAGATCGGGGTGGCCGTGCCTCCCCGGTAGCGCTTCCAGGCCGTGAAAGCACGGCGAAGCGGGACGTAGGCGATGTGCCTCCCGTCAGGAGAGAAGCTTCCCTCATATCCCATGGGAAGGGGCAGTCTTTTCGGGAACCCGCCCTCCACGCCGACTGTGAAGAGCTCGCTGAACCTGGAATAAGCCGTGCGGCCTGAAGTGAAGAGGATCTCCTTTCCATCGGGGCTCCAGCCCAGGACGATGTCCGGGGCGGGATGCCAGGTCAAACGCCGGGGCTCTCCACCCCCCGCCGGCATGACAAAGACGTCAACGTTTCCGTCATATTCGCCGGTGAAGGCAATCAAAGCACCGTCAGGAGAGAAGGAGGGATTGGCTTCTACACCCGGTCCCGTGGTCAGCCTCTGGGCGGCTCCACCCCCGCGGGAGACCTTCCAAAGGTCGCCGGCAAAGACAAAGACGACTTGGGTTTGGCTGAGCGCGGGCTTCTGGGCCAGGATCGGCGTATCTTGAGAAAATGCAATGAGAGGGACGACGATCAATGCAGTCAACAAGAAGCATAGAATCCGTTTCATGGAGGACCTCCTTGGATTGTGTTCATATATGATAAACCAAGATGGCGTATAATGAAATGATGAGGCCATACCATATTCATAAATACGGCTTTCTCCTAGAGAAGGTTCGATTTTACACGGCCGGGGATAAATAGTGAACATGAAATCGATAAAAGGTCAGATGTTCCGGCAAGTGATCGAGCGGTCTGAGAGAGAGGAAATGGACAAATTGAAAGAGGATAAAAAATAAACCAACGAGAATACAATCAAATCAAGAAAAACTGGATTCAATAGGCGGGCAGCGCTACGGGGATTCGAACCCCGGTCTGATGGCTGAGAACCACCTGTCCTAGGCCTCTAGACGATAGCGCCGTGAGGGTTAAAATAGCAGATTTTCCCGGGGAAATCAACGGACCAAACGGAGTTTTCAGATGTATTCGATGGTGGCCGGCGGCTTGGGTGTGAGCTCATAAGCGACTCGGGTCACCGACGGGATTTCTTTGACGATCCGGCGGGCTATCTTCATCAGGACATCCCAGGGAACAGGAGTAGGCTTGGCCGTCATCGCATCCTTGCTTTCAACCGAACGGATGATGATGATGTGCCCGAATTTACGCTTTCCTTCTTCGATCCCCGTGCCCTTATCGCTGAGAAGCACGGCGAAGGCCTGGAAAGGCGCGGACTTCCGGAGCTCCTCCTCGACGATCACGGTCGCTTTCCTGACCACGGCGACCCGCTGGGGCGTCACTTCTCCGAGCACCCTGGCCATCAGCCCGGGACCGGGGAACGGCATCCGCTGGTAGATGCTTTCGGGAAGGCCGAGCTCCTTGGCCACCCTCCGCACCCCGGGCTTGAAGAGCTCCTTGATGGGCTCGACGACCTTGAACCCGAACCCTTTTTCCGGGTCGATTCCAATTTGCTCCAGGATATTGTGCTGCGTCTTAACTCCGCCTTTGGTCTCAATGATGTCGGGGGCGATCGTCCCCTGGACGAGGAAGCGCGCCCCGCTCTTGCGGACCTCTCGGCCGAAGACGAGGTAGAACGTCTGGCGGAAGGCCTTCCTCTTCTTTTCCGGGTCGAGTTTACCGGCCAGGGCGGCGAAGAACTCTCTCCGGGCGTTGACGATCTCCACCTTGATCCCTATTTTGCCGAAAGTGTCACGGACCTGCTGAGGCTCACCTTCGCGCATCAGCCCGTCGTCGATAAAAATGACCTTAAGTTTTTTTCCCAGGGCCCGCCAGGCGAGCGCCGTGCAGGCGGAGCTATCAACACCGCCGGAAAGCGCTGAGATGGCGGTGGCGCCGCCGACCGTCTTCTTGATCTCGGCGATCTTGTCCTCGATGAATCGCTTGACGTTCACTTCGCTTCTCCTCTCTGGTATTTTTCGCGCTTTAAAATTTCGCCAATATTAACACATCCTGACAACGGCTCACAAGTGGAGTAAAAACTGGGGACACGATACGAAATCCATGGATTTCGTTCATGTCCCCAATTTTCCCCAAGCAGAAACGAAAAGCGGACATTTTTCTCCCCCTAAGGGGTGAGCCGGGCGGGCGGAAATTCATCCCGGAATCCACCCGAAGGGGCGATTGACCGGAATTTTGAGAAGACTAAGATGGGAGATGCGTCAAGGGCAAGTATGAGGCCTGGAATAAGAAAGAAGGAGGGCCTCATCCAAAGCGGAAACCGGGTGTACAAAGGGAGCAGGACAAAAGGATTCCTCTCCTTCCTCTCCTGGCCCTCCTTCTTTCTTATTCCATGATTCGACCGGAATCATTCCCGATCTGAATTCCCGGCAGTTTCTTATCCCTCTTCTTCAATACAATATCTTGTACTTTCGTAGTCATGAATACGACATGTAGATTGGCTTGTCAAGGGTTTTTTTAATTTTTCTTCATCGGCCCCCAGATAGATTCGAAACAGAGCGTTCGTTGGGCCCCAGATCACCCTTTCTTGGGGAACCAGGGGAAAAAGGCGGACGTTCGGCGGGCGTAGGCGGCGAACTCCTCGTTGCCAGCGTATTTCTTCTCGAGCATCGTGACGCCCGAGACCTTGAGGAGAAGGAGGCTGATGGTCAGAGGGCTGACGATCGCGACCCATCCTCCGCGCACAGAAAGCGCGATCAAGAAGATCCCCCACCACAGCGCCGCCTCGCCGAAATAGTTGGGATGGCGCGTGTATCTCCAGAAGCCGGACGTCATGATCTTCCCTCGGCTCTCCGGCTTCTGCTTGAACCTCTTAAGCTGATGATCCCCGACGGCTTCGAAGAGAAAGCCGCTGAGCCAGAGCATAATCCCCAACCCGTCGAGCACCGTGAGTCCCTTCCCGCCCGACCGATTCACCAGGACGATCGGAGACGCAATGATCAGCATGAAGAGACCTTGGAGCACGAAGATCTGGAAAAAGCTTCTCGAGATGAACCAGCGCCCCCAATCGCGGCGCCACTTGGCATACCTGAAATCCTCTCCCCGGCCCCGGTTCCGGAGGAAAATGTGCGTTGCCAGGCGGAGACCCCAGACAACCACCAAGCCGGTGACCAGAACATGGCGCGCCACGAACCCCGGCCGCAGGGATAAAGTCATCAAGGCGACCAGGATGAACCCAAGCCCCCAAGCGACATCGACGATGGAGTTGTCCTTGATGAAGAGGGCGATGAGGAAGACGGCGGTCATGAAGATGAAGACCGCCACGGCCGCCGCGGCGAAAGAGGAGAGCATCTCTTCCCGCTCTCGTGATTTATTCGTGCATCAGAGCGACGCCCAGCACACCGATGCCGTTGTGCGCTCCCACCACCGGCGAAACGTCCATGACGTAAGCCGGCGGCCGGCCGAGCATGGCCTCCAGCTTTTGGGCATACAACCGCGCGCGCACGGGATTCTGGGCGTGGACGATGGCATAGCGCCAGATCTTTCCCCGGGCGGCCATCTCCGCGATCATCGCCAGGATCTTTTTCATGTTGCCCTTGCGGCCGAACGACTTCCCGAAAGGCAGGCCCTTTCCGTTCTCGTCAATCGTGATGATGGGTTTGAGATGGAGAAGCCGGGCCAGCAGGCCTTTCATCGGGCTGATCCGTCCACCGCGCACCAGGTATTTGAGCGTGGCGATGTCCACCAGGACCCGCGTCTTGGCGATCCATTCCTCGGAAAGCCGGACGATTTCGTCGTGCGTCGCGCCCCGGCTCAGAGCCTCGGCGGCCCGCATGACGATCAGGCCCTGCGCGGCCGACAGCGTCTTGGTGTCGATGACTGTGATCTTCTTGTCCGTGACCTTCTCGGCCGCCTGGCGGCTGAAGGAAAGGGCGCCGCTCAAACCGCCCGAGATGTTGAAGACAATAATGGAATCATAAAAAGTCGATAAGAATGAAAAAAGGCTCTCCATCGTGGCGACCGGCGCCTGGGAGGTCTGAGGATGCTCGCGCCGGGTCTTGAGAAGAGTATAGAACTGCGTCGGTGTGATGGTCAATTTGTCGAGGAACTGGGAATTGCCGAAGGACAGGTTGAAGGGGATGACCTGGATCTGGTGCTCGTCAATGAATCCCTGGGGCAAATCGCAGGCGGAATCCGTGACCAGGGCGACCGGCGACCGGCGGTTATGGCTGGCCTCGTACTGCTTGCGCATATCGTCCGCCTTGATCTGGACGGTGGCGCCGATATCCTTCAACTGGAAGAAGAGGTCGGCCGGCGCGTTGGTGTGGACATGGAAGCGGAGTTTCTTTTCCGAACCGGCCACGATGGCCGACTCGCCAAAGGACTGGACGAGGGTGCGGACTTTTACCAGGTCCATGTTTCTACCTTCGAGGAGGGCCTCGGTGCAGTAGCGATAAGTGATCTCGTTTTTAAAAGAGTGGATTTTCTGGGGAAGTTCAGGCGATAGGGCAACGGTCTCGGCGATATGCCTCAACCTGCCGGAGCGGATGAAATGCCAAACACCCTCGATGAAGTCGACAAACCCTTTCGCCCCGGCGTCGACCACTCCCGCCCTGGCCAGGACCTGGAGCTTCTTGGGGGTTTCCATCAGCGAGCGGTTGGCCTCCTGGAGCGAGTCGTGGAGCAGTTCCACGAAATCGGCCGTCTTGGCGGCCTTCCGGTGGACGGCCTCGGCCCACTCCCGCATGACCGTCAGCATTGTCCCCTCGACGGGATGGAGGATCGCCTGCTGGGCCGCCTGGACCGCCCGGCGGACCATCTCGGCAAAAGCCTTGGCGGTGAGATGCTGATCGTGATGGACTTCGTTGCTCAAACTGTACAGAAATTGGGCGAAGATGAGACCGGAATTTCCACGGGCCCCGGACAGCGCGGCATCGGCGATCGACCTGAAAGTGCTCCTCAGGGATTTGCCGACCACGGCCGTCTGGGCGATCGAGCGCATGGTTGCGGCCAGGTTCGTCCCGGTGTCCGCGTCGGGCACGGGAAAGACATTGATCCTGTTTAGGTAGTCCTTGTCCTGGATGACGGCGTTGCCGCCGGCCAGGAAGGCGTAGTACAGCCTTCGGCTGTTGAGATAGCGAATCTTCATCGCTCGTTCTCGCCTCTTCACTTTTGTCCCGCAGTTTCTCCTATTTTATCCGAAATGTCAAAAATATTCTACTGTCCCGATAATTTCTATAGTTTAGATAGAAATTAGACCTTCGATCACTCCTATCCCGGGTGGCCGTTCCCGTCGGCCTCGAGCCCGTAAGCCTGCCGCCGCGAGAGCACCCAGGGTTTGTCCCAGGGGATGATGCCCTGGCCGTTCCAGTAGTAGGTGTGGAAGGCGGAATTTTCATCGTTAGAGATGGTCGCGCAGTAGAAGGAATTGCCGCCGCGGAGCTCCCTCCTCATGAACCGGCGGGCGCGGCGGAAGGAACGGAAATTCTTGCACCAGACCTGGTAATCCGTGAAGTCCGAGTAGAGCCAGACCTCCCAGCCCTTGGCGCTGGGCATCAGTCCCCTCCCCCAGTCCTAGCAAATGCTTCCATCCGCAAGCCCCATCCTCCAGAAATCCGATCACGCCGAAACCGGGTATCGTTGGTCTCAAATCCAAGGCAACGAACGTTTCAATTTTACCCTCTTTGCCGGCAATGCTCAAGTCTCCGGAACGACTTATTTTTGCCCCTTCCCCTCAATCCCCTCCTACGATGGGAAGGGGAGTAGAAAAAAAGAAATAGGCTTATGTGGGGATGTCCTGTCCCTTTCCCCCGGCACGCTCCCATTGATCCCCTCTCCCTTGTAGAGATTGTGTCACAACAGGTGATAGATTTGGGCTATAGAGTGCAGACAATGAGCTTTTTAGTGCGTTCATTGAGGCCGGGAGCCTTTGGACCACTTTTGCCGCTTGATTGTTCTCTTCCCCTGCAT
>JBAQGA010000036.1:0-10720 GCA_049287565.1 Candidatus Aminicenantales bacterium | reverse complement strand
CTTCCTATGAGCAGGGCTATGTCCTGATGAACAGATACGTAAGCCCCTACTTGAGCCGGGTGATTTTTGTCCATGAGCTCTGCCATGTTTTCGGAGCCGTCGACCTCGAAATGGAAATATCCGTCATGAACAAGGATGCGCCTCAACTCGAATGCGATGATTTCACCAAGCAGATTGTCTGCCTTCACATGAACCGCCGTTTTGGGCCGGGGATTTTTCCGCTTTCCCCCGATGACCAGAAGTCCGCCATATCCCTGTACGAACAGAGGAAGGCCCTTCGCCGGCGAGAAATCGGGCTTTCTCTCCGGCTGGCGGCTCTTTATTTGGAGAGACGGGACAGCGAAAAAGCGATTAAGGAATGCCTCGAGGCGGAGAAAATTGCGCCGGGCGACCCGGCGATTCGAACGCTCCTCGAGCTGGCCTACCGGCAAAAAGAGGAAATCGGATCCGGCAGTCAGACTGTGTCCATTCCATAAGCCAGAAGACCGCAGGCCGATATTCCTCAAAAAAAATGTCTCCATGTGTTGAAAAAGGTTGCCCTACCCAATAAAATACGCAGAGTTTAATGGCGAGACTTCATGTCCTGAGCTTACAAGAATGAGAACACCAAGGTTTTTGTTGCTCAGCCTGGCGGCAGCGGTCGTTCTTTCATCCCCTCTTCTAGGCACGCAGCTCAAGGCCGTCCGCGTCGATAAGGGCCCTGAGATCGACGGCTTCCTGTCGGATCCGGCCTGGCAGTCGGCCGAGGCCTTCACGGCCTTCCGGATGGCCGTGCCCGAGCCCAACGGGGAACCGACGGAGAAGACCGAACTGAAGATTATGTTCGACGAATCGAACCTTTATGTCGGCGTCTTCTGTTATGACAGCGAGCCGGCCCGCATCGCCGCCAACACTCTGGCCCATGACAGCGGAGCCAGTCAGGGAGGCATGGGTGGCTGGCACCGCCCCCAGGGCCAGAGCAACGATATCGTCCGCCTCCTGATCGACCCTTTCCAGGACAAGCGGACCGCCTACATCTTTTCCGTCAATCCCCGCGGAGCCCGCGGCGAGGGGCTGATCTCGGGGGGGGAGGCCAGCCTCAACTGGGACGGTATCTGGCAGGGCAAGAGCCGGATCCTCGAGAACGGCTGGAGTGTCGAGATCAGGGTACCGTTCAAAACCATCTCTTTCAAGCCGGGGCTGACTGTCTGGGGAGTCAACGTCGAGCGGATTATCGCCCGCAAGCAGGAGACCATCCGGCTCTCGGGGACCAATCTGGACAGCAACTTCAACAACCCGATGGAAGCCGCCGGCCTCGAGGGGATCGAGGGGATCAAACAGGGCCTGGGGATCACCTTCCGGCCATATGGCCTCGTCGACAGTCTCAAGGACCACTCTCAACCCGGCGGTGCCGGCGTCGACGCCAATGCGGGTTTCGACCTTTATAAAAACTTCACCCCCAACCTGGTCGGAGTGGTCAGCTATAACATGGACTTCGCCGAGACGGAGGTCGACGAGCGCCGGATCAACCTGACCCGCTTCCCCCTGTTCTTCCCGGAAAAGAGGATGTTCTTCTTGGAGGGTTCGGAGACCTTCAATTTCAGCTCGAGCGTCAGCTTCCGGCCGTTCTTCAGCCGGACGGTCGGACTTTACGAGGGCGAGCAGATCCCCGTCCTGTTCGGCACCAAGCTCTACGGCAAGATCAGCCGGACGAACCTTTCTGTTTTCGATGTCCAAACCAAGAAATACGGGCAGCTCCCGAGCGTCAACTTTTTCGCCGCCCGGATGACCCAGGACATCTTTGCCGAGAGCAAGGTCGGCTGGATCTTCACCAACGGCAGCCCGACAGGAGAAAAGAACTCCCTGGCCGGCGCGGATTTCCAGTATTCATCGTCGAAGTTCATGGGGAATAAAAACATCATGCTGGCCGCCTGGGCGGCCTACAATTGGAACGAAAAGGAAGAGGGCCGCCACCACGGCTTCGGCTTCCGGGCCGACTTTCCCAATGACCTCTGGAACATCCAGAACACCTACGCCTATTATGGAGAATCTCTCGATCCGGGAATGGGTTACATGATGAGGCGGGGTATCCAGACGGCCTACACCAGGGTATCCTTTCAGCCGCGGCCGGGGAACGGCCCCCTCGGCCGGATCGTCCGCCAGTTCTTCTTCCAGGTCAGCGGCGATTATTACTGGGACCTCGCAGGGAACCTGGAGACGCGCCGGCTCGAATTCACGCCCCTCAGCCTGAATACGGAGAGCGGTGAACAACTCGGGTTCGAGATCGTCTCCAACCGCGACGTTCTGCCCTATGACTTCGAGGTCGCAGAAGGCGTCATCCTTTCCGGCGGACCCTACGATTTCAAGTCTTATCGTCTCAACCTCAACACCGCATCCTACCGCTCGGCCATCTTCGACCTGAACTACAATTTCGGTGAGTTCTATTCGGGTCACTACGACGATCTGAATATCGGGTTGGCGATAAAATACAAGGGCTACCTGAACCTCGAACTGGACACCAACCTGGTCAGGGGCAGGCTTCCGGAAGGCCGCTTCAGCGAGAACGTCTACCAGGTCAAGGCCGATATTTTTGTTTCGCCCGACCTGGGCCTGATGAACTATATCCAGTACGACGACATTTCCAAGCAGCTGGGCTGGAGCGCCCGCCTCCGCTGGCAGGTTTCGCCCGGAAACGAGATCTACCTTGTTTACAACAAGAACTGGGAGAGGCGCTGGGACCCGACCAGCCGGTTCCTGCCGATGGAAGAACGCGGGGTCGTGAAGATCTTGTTATCGATCAGGCCCTGAATATAATATGGGCAAAAGGAGATTCCGATGAGCTTGCACTGGCTTGACCTGACGATCTTCATTCTCTTCTTCGTCGTCGTTGTCTCGGTGAGCATGTACAAGAGCCGGCGGGAGAGAACAGGCGAGGATTTCTTCCTGGCCGGCCGGTCGCTTATCTGGCCGCTCATTGGATTCTCTCTCATTGCCGCCAACATCTCGACCGAACACTTCGTCGGGATGTCCGGACAGGGCGCGGGCATCGCCGGTTTCGCCGTGGCCAGCTACGAGTGGATGGCGGCTATCACCTTGGTCATTGTGGCCCTGTTCTTCCTTCCTAAGTTCTTGCGCAGCGGAATCTATACCATCCCCGAGTACCTTGAGTACCGATACAATGCGGCGGCCCGAGGCATCATGGCCTTCTACATCGTCATTGTCTACATCGCGGTCAGCATCTCGGCGGTCGTCTATACGGGAGCGCTGGCTCTCCACACCATCTTCGACATCGACCTGGCCAGGTCGGTCTGGTTGATCGGGATCATCGCCGCCGTCTACACGACCTGGGGCGGACTCAAGGCCGTGGCCTGGGCGGACCTTTTCCAGGGATCAAGCCTCATCATCGGCGGTGTGGTAACTCTTGTCCTCGGCCTGCGGGCCGTCGGCGGCATCGGCTCTTTTCTTTCCGCCAACGCCGACAAGCTCCACATGATCATGCCCGCCGACCATCCGGTCATCCCCTGGACGACGCTCGTCGTCGGCCTCTGGATACCTAACTTCTATTACTGGGGCCTCAACCAATTCATCACTCAAAGGACCCTGGCCGCCAAGAGCCTGAAGCAGGGACAGTTGGGTATCATCTTCGCGGCCTTCCTGAAGTTGACCATCCCGTTCATCATCATCCTGCCGGGAATCATCTCTTACCAGCTTTATAAGAGCCAGCTCATGGCCCCCGGCGCCACGACCGACCAGGCCTACCCGCTGCTCATCCGCAACCTGGTCGGGCCGGGACTGCGCGGGTTCATCCTGGCGGCCATCGCCGGAGCGGTCATCAGCACGTTGAGTTCGCTGCTGAACTCGGTCTCGACCATCCTGACCATGGACCTCTACAAGCGCCACCTCAAAAAGGACGCGAGCAGCGAATCCCTGCTCAAGATCGGGCGTTGGGCGACCCTGGCCTTTGTCCTGGCCGTCTGCTTGATCGCGCCCCAACTGGGCAGTCCCAAGTTCAAGGGGATCTTCAACTACATCCAGGAGTTCCAGGGGTTCATCTCCCCTGGTATTCTGGCGGCCTTTGTTTTCGGTCTGTTCATTAAGCGGACGCCGCCTGCAGCCGGACTCGCCTCGCTCGTCCTGACGGTGCCGGTTTATGGAGTCCTGATGCTGTTTTTCCCCGACGTCGCCTTCCTCAACCGCATCGCCATCAACTTCGTTATCCTGATCATCGTCATGGCCATCATCACCGCCCTCTGGCCGCTGAAAGTACCTAAGGTGCTGCCGGTCAAGGCGGGCTTCGACATGCGGACGCCTCCTCTCTTGAAATGGCTCTGCGGGTTGGTCGTCCTGGCGACGATCGTCCTCTATATCATCTTTTGGTGAGCCGGGTTCGGCCAAAATTGCTGAAACTCAGGAATCCTTCTTTCCTCGAATGCTCCAATCAGTTTGGAGGAGGAAAGAATTCCTAAAGCCTGAAGAAAAAAGACTTGACATTAGCCGGGCGCGTATTATAAGTTTACTTAGTCTACTGATTCAGTAGACTAAGTAAACTATAAGGACCATGGGATTATCCACCGGGGAAGGAGAAATCGGCCGGACGGCGATTGGACGCTCCGGGCACGATGAAAGGAGAGTGTCATGTTGCATCCAGTTGGGAAGCGGCTGCTTAAAAGACATCTTCAAGGGATAAGTGTTCTCGGCCTGACCGTCCTGTTTTTGTCCGGTCTTGCCGGTGCACAAGAGAAAAACGAGCCCGTTCCTGTGACATCAAGCCGAAGCTTTAAGCTGAGTGGATACACTCAATTTCTTTATAAATATTGGGATAAAGGGACGGATTCGTTCTCCATCCCGCGGGCTAGGTTGACTTTGAGCGGTGAGCTGCTGAAAAATGTTCGTTTCAAAATACAAGTCGATGCCGTAAAGAATCCTGCTCTGATGGATGCCCAAATCGACATTCAGTTCAAGCCTTATTTGGGATTGCGGTTCGGCCAGTACTACGTACCTTTCAGCATTGAGAACAATACCTCTGATTCGGAACTGGACACGATCCTCCGGTCCCAGGTGGTTAATGCGCTCTCTCCCAGCCGGGACATAGGCTCCCAGGGCCGGGATATCGGTGCGATGTTCACCGGCCGGCATTCCATTGCCGAGTACTACCTCGGAGTTTTCAACGGTGCGGGCATCAACAAGCTGGATACAAACAAGGCCAAGGACGTGGCGGCCAGGCTGATCCTTCATCCGACGTCAACCCTCGCGATCGGAGGCTCTCTCTATCGCGGACGTCACAATCCCTTCCAGGGCCTTCCGGATATATCCCGGACTCGGGCCGGTCTTGAGGCCGCGTTCAACCTGGGCGCATGGTCCCTGGTTGGGGAGTTCATCTCCGGCAAAGACGACCTCGTCTCCAGGTCCGGATGGTATCTCCAGGGGGGGTATTTTGTCCTTCCCGAGAAACTCCAGGCCGTGGTCAAATGGGATACCTATGATCAGGACGAGGATATGTCCGGCGACCGGACCGACCTTTTTACTCTGGCGGCCAACTGGTACCTCTGGAAAAAGACCAAGCTGGCGGTTAACTACAACCTCTACAGGAAAGAGGGCGAGGGGACAATGAACAAGACTGTTTCCCTCCAGTTTCAGGCCGCGTTTTAAAGCGGCCCGCCTGGACCCGGGAGATCCCGAGTACTCCTTTCAAGACATCTCCACAACCCCTTATTGAGCTTCTTTGCCGACTGTGATACAAGAAAAAAGATTAATTGACGGGCTAAAATGCCATTATAAGGAGTCATCTCATGGCCAAATTCGAAGGGGTGAAGTGGGCCCCCCGGCAGATGCGCTACGGCCTGGTGGAGAAGCAGTTCGAGATCGTCGAGGCCGAGGCCAAGGTTTTCGGCGTCTCCCGGTCCATTCATTATGGGTTGTTCCTGGCCTTTGAAGGTATCCGTTTCTTCTGTAAGAAAAATCCGGGCGGCGAGATCGAGGTCATCTTCCTCAACTGGCACCGGAACCTCGACCGTTTCCAGCAGGGGATCGCCTTCAACCTGAACAGCGAGCAGCAGGAGCTTGTGCCTTCGATCGAAGAGCTGGAGAACGTCTTCATCTACCTCTATTTCAAAGATCCCGCGATGAGAGGCTTCCTCGAGGAGATGGCCGCGCTCGGCGCCCAGGGCTATCTCCGGCCCTTCACCTTCGACGAGGATCAGTCCATCGGCGTGACCTTCCCGGCTCAACCCGCTGTCCGGGCCATGGCCTGCCGCTACGACCGCTATCTCGGCGAGCCTTTTTGCGGGGTCGTCGTTCCCCACATAGTCCGGGCCGTGGGGATCAATAAAACAGGATGCTTGAAGCTGGGCGTCAACTACTTGATGAGCGTCAAGGCCGTGGACGAGGCCCGGAACCTCTGCCCGGAGGCGGCCTCAGCCCTCTTCTTGGACGACCAGCCGCAGGCCAGGATCGAGGACCGGATGGTCACCGAATGGGACTCGTCGTGTTGCCTTTTCGGCTTAAGCGACGGCCGCGTCATCAAGATCCCCGAGAACCCGCTGATCCTTCCATCCGTCACCATCCAGGGGATCGTGGCCATCCTGAAGGAGATGGGTGTGCCCGTCGAGGAGATGCACCTGAGCTATGGAGAATTGCTCGAGAAGGTCCGGACGAAAGAGCTCGTTGTCGCCTGCAGCGTCGGGACGGCGGGCATCTTGAATCGTTGCGCCCGCCTCATTCTGGTGGACGGCAAGGGCGCTATCGCCGCGACCCATTCACCGGACATCAAGCACGGACTCTTTGCCAAGCTGGGCGAGGCCCGCGAATATTACTGGAACATTTACAAGGAAAGCGTCAAGATCCCGGCCGGCTTGAAGCTGAATAAATATATCTTGTGATCGCTAGATTCCGGATTTTTTTCCTGGAGTGAAAACCGATTTCAGGTACTCCAAATCCTGGCGGATGCTCTGCTCCATCCCCATCGGAAGCTTGACCTCTTCCAGCACCAGCCAGCCGTTATAGTCGATATCCTGCATGGCGGAGCGGACCGCGGCGAAGTCCATGGAACCCTTTCCAAAGAGGTCCTGATAGTCCTTGGCGTGGAACTGGGCGATGCGCCCTCCGAGGAGGCGGATCTCCCGGCCGATATCGTACCCCGCTTTTTGGGAGTTCCCGACATCGTAGTAGACGGCGACGGCCGGAGAGCCGACCGCCTCGATAATCTCTTGATGAACTTCGGCACTGAGCATCGATTCGAGTGCCAAGATGACTCCAGCTTTCTCGGCCTTTGGAGTCAGGCGCTTGAGGCTTTGGACGACCGCTTCAGTCCCTGCCCGGTCGTTCCTGAGGTCGCCCTTGCCGAAGAAGGGGATGAGGATAATTCCCACCTTCATGGCCGAGGCCACCTCGATCCCTTCGGCGACCCAGCGCTCCGCCCTTGGATCGCTCTTGAGCGGGACGTTGTTCAGCTCGCCGATGCAGAAGGAGGCGATCGCCACCCCAGTTTTTTCTACGGCTTGCTGATAGGCTTGTTGAAATTTCTTATCGAGCAGAGTGAGAGATTCTCCCTCGGCGATGAGGCTCACTTGGACGCCCTCTAGCCCGAGCTGCGCCGCCAGTTCAAAGGCCTCCGGAGTGCCCGTCTTCTTGATCGTCCAGTCACAGACGCCGAACCGGACCTCATTCTCCGCCGATTGAGGCGTATGGAGTTGAGCCGCGCTCCCCGTCCGGCGCTCAAAGCCGAGCACCTCGAAAGGCACATCGTCGGGACGTCCCGGCGCGATATGAAGCTCTGGACGTTGGCCCAGGAGCATGATGGTGCACCCGTATGTCCCGGGATTATTGATCTTGGAGTCTCGGTCGGAGTAAACCCGTTTGAGGACGGCCAGGTCGAGCGCGGCCGCGTTGCCCTTGAAGGTCCGGCCGAGGAACTTGAACCGGGGGCAGCGGGCCTTGTATTCATCCAGGCTCATGCCCCTTTTTCGGAGTCCCTCTGTGAACCTCAGGTTGAAGTCGTCGTTGACCAGCGGGTGGTTGGTGTGGTAGGTGAATTCGGCGCCGGCAAAAGGGACGAATTCGGCCATCCGTTTGGCCGAGCGCTCGAAGCTGGCGGCTTTGTCGGGACCTCCGATGACATAGTTCTGCGGAGCCGCCGGCACGATCTTCTCGAGGAACAGGACGGCGTCCTCATAGCTTTTCTGCCGGAGGATCCCCCTGATGGTGAAGGCGACGGGGAGACCCTTGGCGGAGTAGGCGAGCTGGGTGACGGCGTTGACGCAGACGGCGACGGAGCGGTCGTTCAGGCCGTTGGCGGCGACAAGTCCCGGGATGGTGAAAACAAGAGCTCCCGGTTCTTCAGCGCCGCCCTCGATGCGCAGGACCGTCTGGAATCCATGATAAAAGGTCGGAATATCCAGGGTCTGAGAGACGAAGGCGGGCGAGTCGCCCCTTCTTCCGGCGGCGATCGTTGTGCACTTGGAGAGACCGAGGTCAGCGCTCATGACCCAGCTCTCATCGACTAGCTGGAAAGCGTACATAGTCTCGAAGTCGATTCCTGCGCCGTCGGCAATACCGCGGACTTCATCCAGGAGTCCCGGCGTCCAGCGTTCTATGGCCGGCTGGAAGTCCGAGGCCTCTAGGAGCTTGGCGATAGAGGTCGCTGCTGGAACGGAAAAGGTCTTTTCGAGGTCCGTTTTCCAGCGCTTGACGAGCTCCTGGATTTCCGGCTTGAGGCTTTGGCCGTGGGTCAGTCCCCGCTGGTACGGCGTCCCCTTGAGTTCAAGGATCCCGAGTTTTGCTTGGCCCTCGGGTGAACGCTCCTGGGCGACGACTGCGAAGGAGACGATAAACACGAGGAATAGTGTTGATAGAATAAGGCAAGTTTTTTTCATGGAAAGACTATATCGCCCGCCGACCGGGGATGTCAATTTTTGGCGCCCCTCAATTCGGCGAGAGGTCAATCCTTCAAGCCCTCCAGGTTCGCCTCGAGTTTTTCCTCGTCCCGGAGCAGTTCATCCCAAGTCACCCGGCGCTTTTCGTAGGCGGCCTTGCGACCCAGGATCGTGATCAGGTTGCTTTGGACGCTCGGCGCCACCGTCGGGTTTGCGGAGTCCCCATCCGTTATACACTTGTGGAAGGAGGCGATGTTGTTGACAGCTCCGGATTCGTATATTTCGGGTGTCCGACCCCCGTTGAAGAAATTCTCCCCTCGGATGACGACTGTGCCGCCGTATTCGGTCTCCAAGATGCCCTTGCTTCCGAACATCCGGTTCTTGATGCCCTCGGCCGTGCCGTGGCCCTTGAACTGGCGGCCGCTGAACTGGATGGCTACATCTTTGGCGTACTGAAAGTAGACCACGAAATGGTCCCGGCAAGTGCCGACTTTCGGCCGGGCCTTGAGCCCTCCCGTTTCGGCGGCCCAGAGAGGAGGCTCCCTCATGATCCAGTTGGCCACGTCGAGCGTATGAATTTCCTGCTCGGTGATGATGTCGCCGGAGAGGGCGCGATCCAGGCCCCAAGTGCGAAGCCGAACCTCGGGATTTTCAGGGTCGTTCCGCAGCATCTCATAGTGCTCCTCCCACGGGGATTCGGCATGATAGGTGGCCTCGCCGAAGACATACTCTCCGATGGCGCCGTCATGGACACGCCGGAGCGCCTCGATGAAGGCCGGATGCGCCCTCGTCTGGAAGTCGACAAGAAAGGCCAGTTTCCGGGCGGTCGCCTTTTTCCAGCAAGCGGCGATCGTCCGGCACCCGCGTACGTCCACGGCCAGAGGTTTGGCGAGAAAGACATGAAGGCCCCTATCCACTGCAGCCGCCGCTTGTCCGGGATGGAAATAGGGAGGCGTTTCGATGGCCACGGCCTCGACGCCGCAGTCGAGAAGGCGTTTGTATCCGGACAGGCCGGAGAAAAGCCTTTCCGGGGGGACAGAGAACTTGGCGTCAAAAGCCCCGACGCGGTCGGCGAAATAATCCGCGCCGGCGAAGACCTCGTACCCGCCGTGCGCCTCGAAGAGCCCGGCGATCCAGACGCCGCGGCCGCCGCAGCCGATGAGACCCAGCCTGATCTTCGAATTGGCCTGGCTGCCGCGTACAATCTCCGGACGGAGGATAGTGAACGAGGCGACGGCCGCTCCGGTGGTCTTGATGAACTCCCGCCGGCTGGTTGAAACGCTCGTCCCGTGCTTGATTGCACCGTCAGATTCCTTCCGGAATTTCTTTTCCTCGATCATGCTTGCTCCTTTGTCAATTTGAACTTCAGCTCAAGCTGAGGGTTCTTTTTTTCCAGGAGAGTGCAGACGGCGCTAACATATTCTTTGGCGGTTTGGATGGCATGCCTCGCTTCCTCACCTGAGCAAGGAATATCCGGTTCATAGGCAAGCCGATGCCTTTTTCTGCGCATGATATCATAGTCATTGACAACTCTCTTGAATTTTGTCCCTAGGATAGACGCAGTGAACTTCACGACCGTCAGATGCTTGTCTTTGATGTCGGGCCTGAAACCCTCTGCCATCATCAGGGCAAGGCCTGAGCGTAGCATGGAATTATAAGCATAGGAATAGGCGCAGTCTTCGTCTTCAGGTAAATTCCTCGCGGCCGTCTCAATATCCTTGCGTGCCCTTCTGATGAGGTTAAATATGGCTCCTCGCTATTTCGTGTGGGTAGGCAATTGAAAATATATTTGTGCGCTCATAAAATGGCCTATTATGAAAGACAAAGAACTTTTTCAACTGGCTTTAGGTTTGGGTCCATGGATTGTGGTT
>JBAQGA010000035.1:0-35169 GCA_049287565.1 Candidatus Aminicenantales bacterium | reverse complement strand
AGGGGTCATGGATAGAACTCGACTCCGAGCTGAGGAAGGCGCAGAGTTTGAAGGGCAAGGTTGAGGAGGTTTTGAAGAGTTTCCAGGAGACGGGACGGGAGAAGATCAATCTGACGGATCCGGACTGCGCGCTGATGCATGGAGTTCAGGGGAATCATGCCAGTTATAATCTGCAGAATGTGGTGGACGACGAGCACGGGCTGATCGTGCACGCGGAAGCGGTGAGCGAGAGCAGCGATGTGAATCAGTTTGCGCGGCAGATCGAGCAGGCCCAGGAGGTCTTGGGGAAGCGCTGCGAGGTGGCGTGCGGGGATGCGGGCTATGCGGACACGGAGGAACTGGAAAAGATCAACAGCCAGGGGATCAAAGTGGTGGTGCCGTCGCAGCGGCAGGCCTTGCATGAAGAGGAGGGGCCGTTCAGTAAAAGCCACTTCCGGTATGAGAAAGAGCAGGACTGCTACTGGTGTCCGGCGGGGCAGCGGTTGGGATATGTGGGGACAGACCGGAGCACGGGGAAGAGGCATTATCAAATCAGCGAAGGGGCGATCTGTCGGGGTTGTGAACATTATGGTCAATGCACCAGGTCGAAGAGAGGGCGGAAAATCATCCGACATCCGCTGGAAGAGCTGAAGGAGAAACTGGAAGCGCAATATGAGGCATCGCCGGAAATATATGCCAGGAGGAAGAAGCGCGTGGAACATCCGTTTGGGCATATCAAGAGGAACCTCCAGGCGAATGCCTTTCTGCTGCGGGGGCGGGATGGGGTGGGGGCGGAGAGTACGCTGCTGGCCACATGTTTTAACCTGGCCCGGATGATGACGATTCTGGGAGTGGGGAAGTTGATCGAGAAGTTAGGGCAGTATCGTGCGCCTGTTTTGGCTTAATTTGTCGAAGGGGCCAGCCTCGATGCAGGAAAAGAGAAAAATCAGGCGGCCAAAGTGGCCCCAAGGCTCTAAGCCTCAATGAAAGCATCGAAAAGCTCCTCTTCTGCACTCTATAGTCCAAATCTATCACCTGTTGCGACACAGTCTCTCCAGGGAGAGGGAATTTTTTACTCTTCATTTCATGAATAATCCAGGTTAAGTATTGTGTCAATAATTCCGTCAGCATAATTCGAAGGGTGAACTTTTCCGGTCCGGAGTTCGTATCAAGAGATGTGGAGGGAGAAGTGATGAAAAAACGGTATGGTTGGATCATTCTTGGGTGTGCCCTAGCTCTGGTCCTTTTAGGATGCGACGAAACAGGCAATATCACAACCGACACCAAGACCGTCGAAGCGGCGGGAGCCGAGAGGGTCGAGGTGAACCTGAAGATGGGCGCGGGAGAAATGCGGGTCTCCGGCGGCGCGCGGACCCTGATGGAAGCGGAGTTCACCTACAGAACCCGGCGTCGGCCTCCTGAAGTCGACTATCATGTCTCCGGAGGGAGAGGTGTTCTGACGGTCCGTCATCGGCGTTCGGGCGGCCCATTCCTGGGGAGCTCAAAGAACGAGTGGGATGTCCGGCTGAACGGCGGAATTCCCGTCAAACTGGAAGTCGATTTGGGCGCCGGGGAAAGCCGGCTTGACCTTTCTGATATCGACCTCCGCTCGCTGACGATCGATATGGGGGTGGGCGAGATGAAACTCGACCTCCGGGGAAGTTACGAACAGGACCTGGATGTGAGCATTGACGGGGGGATCGGCAGCGGCACGATTTATCTCCCCCGGAATTTGGGTGTCCGGGTCCGGGTCGACGGGGGGATCGGTTCGGTCCACGCCCCCGGTTTCGCCAAGAACGGCCACGTCTATACAAACGACAACTACGGAAAATCTCCGGTCACGATCGACGTCAGCGTCGACGCCGGGATCGGGAGCATCGACCTCAGGCTCGACTGAGCTCTTTCGCATTTTCTTTTTTTATGGCCATCCTCCATCAAAAATTGATATATTGAGATTTCTATCTAAACCCGAATTTTCATGGAGGACAAAATGAGGAAAGCCCTCTCCCTTGTGTTCATCACCCTCTTCGCCTTTTCGGCTGTTGCCTGGAGTGAAACCAAGCCCCCTGGAAAAAAGAGCCTCCTCACCTCGGAGGTCCTGGCCGGGCTCGAGTTCCGGAATATCGGTCCCGCCATCATGTCCGGCCGGATCAGCGACCTGGCCATCCATCCCAATAACAAGAGCCTCTGGTATGTGGCCGTAGGATCAGGCGGCGTCTGGAAGACAGAGAACGCCGGAACGACCTGGACCCCTGTCTTCGACGGCCAGGCATCCTACTCCATCGGCTGCCTCACCCTCGACCCCAACAATCCCGATGTCGTCTGGGTGGGAACGGGAGAGAACGTCAGCGGGCGGCACGTCGGGTTCGGGGACGGAGTTTACAAAAGCCTCAACGGCGGAAAGACCTGGAGGAACACGGGACTCTCCAAGTCCGAGCACATCGCCCGGATCCTGGTCGATCCCCGGGATTCCTACACCGTCTATGCGGCGGCCGAGGGCCCCCTCTGGTCGCCCGGCGGGGAGCGCGGGCTCTACAAAAGCGCCGACGGGGGGAAAACCTGGACTCTTTCTCTCGAGATCAGCAAGGACACGGGAGTCACGAGCGCCGAATTCGACCCTTCAAACCAGGACATCATCTACGCGGCCGCCTACCAGAGGCGCCGCTCGGTCGCCGCCTTCATGGGCGGAGGGCCCGAATCCGCCGTCTATAAGACAGAGGACGCCGGCAAGACCTGGCGCAAGCTGACGGTCGGGCTGCCCAAGGGTGATATCGGGAAGATCGGCCTCGCCGTCTCGCCGATAAACCCCAGCATCGTCTATGCTACAGTCGAAGCCGGCACCGAAGAGAAAGGCTTCTATCGGTCCACAGACCGGGGCGAGAGCTGGGAAAAGCGCAATTCCTACACGAGCGGCGGCACGGGCCCCCATTACTATCAAGAGATCTTCGCCGACCCCAACGTCTTCGACCGCGTCTATCAGATGGACCCCATGACGAGAGTGACCGAAGATGGTGGAAAGACGTGGCGCCCCCTCGGCGAGAAGAACAAGCACGTTGATAATCACGCCCTGGCCTTTGTCAAAGGTGATCCCGACTACATCCTCGAAGGGTGCGACGGAGGGGTGTATGAGACGCACGACCGGGGCAAGACCTGGCGCTTTTTCGACAACCTCCCGGTGACCCAATTCTACAAGCTCGCCCTGGATAACGCCCTCCCCTTTTATAACGTCCACGGCGGCACCCAGGACAACGGCAGCCAGCTCGGCCCCTCCCGAACCCTCAACGCCCACGGAATCAGCAACTTTGACTGGGTCATCACCTACGGCGCCGACGGCTACGCCTGCGCCATCGACCCCGAGAACCCGAACATCATCTACGTCGAGTGGCAGAGCGGGAATCTCCTCCGTTACGATAAAAAGAGTCACGAAACCCTTTACATCAGCCCCAAGCCGGAGCCGGATGACCCGCCGCTTCGCTTCAACTGGGACTCGCCCGTCCTCATCAGTCCGCATTCCGACGCTCGCATCTACTATGCCTCGCAATTCCTGTGGCGAAGCGATGACCGCGGTGACTCCTGGACCAGGATCAGCCCCGACCTCACCCGGAACATCTTTCGGCTCGAGCAGCCGATCATGGCCAAAACCTGGAGTGCGGACGCCCTCTGGGACCACGGCGCCATGTCCACGTTCTCGACGATCACGACCATCGACGAGTCGCGGCTCCAGGAAGGTTTTATCTATGTGGGAACGGACGACGGCCTGATCCAGGTGACCGAGGACGGCGGGAAGTCATGGCGGAAGGTCGGCAAGATCGCCGGCGTGCCGGACGACTTCTTCGTCAACAAGATCAAAGCATCCAAGCACGATAAGGACACCGTGTTCGCGGCCGTTGATAACCACAAGACCGGCGATTATAAGCCCTATCTTTTGAAGAGCGGCGACCGGGGAAAAACCTGGACCAACATCGCCGGAGACCTGCCGCAGAGGACCATCATCTGGTCCGTTACCCAAGACCACATCAATAAGGATCTGCTGTTCGCCGGCACCGAGTTCGGGATCTACGCGACCTTCGACGGCGGCCTTCAGTGGATCAAGATGGGAGGTGGCGTTCCGACCATCTCCTTCCGCGATATCGAAGTCCAGGAGCGGGAGAACGATCTCGTGGGCGCATCCTTCGGCCGGGGTTTCTTCATCCTCGACGATTACTCACCTCTGCGGCGGCTGAGCGAGGAGGCTCTCCAAAAGGAGGCCGTGCTCTTCCCCGTGAAGAAAGCGCTCGAATACATCCCGCTCCGGCCGCTGGACTCGAGCGGCAAGGGCTGTCTCGGCGACGGCCTTTACCTGGCGCCCAATCCGCCCTTCGGCGCCGTCTTCACCTATTATCTCAAGGAGTCGCTGAAGACGGCGGCCGAGGCTCGGCGGGAGGAAGAAAAGCACCTCGACAAAGCCGGAAAACCGATCCCCTTCCCCGGCTGGGATAAGCTCAGGAAAGAGGATACGGAGGACAAACCCGAGATCGTCCTGACCATCACCGACGAGGCGGGCCAGGTCGTCCGCCGGATCACGGTTCCCGTCTCTCAGGGGATCCACCGGGTCACCTGGAACCTGCGATACCCGCCGGTCGAGCCGATCGAGCTCGAGCCGGCAGAGCGCGAGGAATGGCAATGGACCCCGGAAGGCCCGCTTGTCGTAGCCGGGGCGTTTACCGTTTCCCTGGCTAAAAAAGTGGAGGGCGTCCTGACGTCGCTGGGAGAGCGGCAGACATTTACCGTGGAATCGCTGGGACTGGCCACGCTCGGAGAAAAAGACCGCCAGGCCTTGCTTGACTTCCAGAAAAAGGCCGGCGAGCTGCAACGGGCGATGATGGGAGCCGGTGCGGCCGCCCAGGAAGCGGCGGAGAGCATCCGCTACATGAAGAAAGCCTTGATGGAAACCCCCCAGGCCGACCCGAAACTCCTGGAACAGGCGAAAGAGCTGGAGAAACGTCTGCAGGATGCCCTCCGAGTGCTCCGGGGAGACCGGACGGTCAGGCGCCGCAGTGAGGCCGCCTCCCCCGGGCTCATGCAGAGGGTCAGCGCCCAGCTCACCAGCACCTGCCCGATCACGAAGACGGCGAAACGTGATTACGAGATCGCCGCCGGCGCCTTTGAGAAACTGCTGGAGGAGATGCGGGTCCTCATCGACCAGGACGTCAAGAAGCTGGGCGACGACCTGGAAGCCGCCGGCGCGCCCTGGACCCCGGGCCGCCGCCTTCCTGTTTGGAAGAAAAAATAGCTTGACGCAGAATCTCATTGGCTGGTCAAGATCTCAAGAACAAAATTGTTTTCGTCTGCGAGGTCTGCACTCTGAACAGCAGCACAGGATGCATTGAAAAACTGAAGCCGGACCCGGTGCAATGAATATCAGTGTGAGGTTGAAAAATGAAACCATGGCGTAAGTTATCCTTGTTCATCGTGATTTTTGCTTTGGGATTCATCCATTCGTGTTCCACCCCCAAGACAAAAATGCTCCTGGTGGTCAACTTTGACGTGGAGGACTATATCTCGCCCGAGTCCGAGGGCATTGATGATATTCCCAGATGGCTGGCTGAAATCATGACGGAGGAAGGCGTTACCGGGACGTTCTTTGTCATCGGCGAGAAAGCCCGGTCATTGGAAAAGAGGGGACGCCGTGACGTCATCGCCGCCATGGCCGGGCATGATGTCGAGAGTCATACCAATTTTGGGTCGATCCACCCCACCGTTACCGAGATCCTTGAAACGGCGGATTGGGAGAGCGGAGTCCATCAAATGCTCGAACGAGAATCCGCAGGCTTGCAGGAACTGGAGAGGATTTTCGGCACACCTGTGACTGCGTTGGCCCGGCACGGCGGATCCTATGGACCCCAACTCGTCTGCGCCTTGGGGAAAATGAAGGCGGGGTATGCCGGTTCGCCGGTCAGCCTTCCCGGCCGCAACGTTGTCTGGTTCTGCAATGCCCTGAATTTTTACGGTCAATATGATGGGTTTGACGATACCTATTACAGGGATGACCTGTTCGAGCCGCTTTTCCAGAAGCTCCAGGAGGAATTGCCGAAGCTCGCCCAAACAACCGAGGTCCTCCCCTTCTTTGCCGGCCACCCGTGCAAGATCCGAACCGAGCAGTTCTGGGATTTCAATTTTTATGACGGCGAGACTCCCGAGCCGGGCGAATGGAAAACACCGGAGATGCGCCCCCTTGAAAGCATGGCGACCGCCCAGAAGAATTTCCGTCGCTTGATGCGGTACCTGAAGAGCCGCGACGATATCGAAATCACCACCTTCCGCTCGCTCGTGGACCTCTATTCTTATCAAAAAGAGCAGCTATCAAGAAAAGACTTGAGCGAGATGGCCGGCAACGCCCTCCGCAGCCAAACGCTCTCCAGCAGCGAATATTTCTCTCCGGCCGAGGCCTTCGCCGGTCTAGCGAGGTCGACCATCCATTTTCAAAAAACGGGCTCTATTCCGCAAAACATAGAAACGATCCGACCTCTCGGTCCCTTGGAGATGCCGAAATCTCAGCCGGAAATTTCCAGGGTAAATTTAGAGGACGCGTATGATCTAGCGGGGAGGGCGGATAATCACATCAGCCAGTCCGGCACGTTGCCTGCCTTCCTGGATGTCGAAGGTCAACGTATCGGAACCGGCTCCTTGTTCGCCCTGTTCAGCGCCGTCTTTCTGGACATGGAATCAGGAAATCCGGCATCCGAATACGAAGTTGTCTCTTTCGACCCCTATCCCAAAATCAACGAAGAGGAAATCATCCAGCGGATCCAGGAATTCAAAACTTGGCCCGTCCACCGCCCCGACCTGGACATGGAGAACATCATTGAAATGACCAGGATGCAGCTCTGGACGCTCAAGCCGGCGCAGAAAAATAAAAATGCCAGTTCCGCACCCCAAAAAGCCTCGGGCTTAGGTTAACCCGGCGGATCAATACCGCCAGCTCTCGAGGTCGGCGTCCGGAGGAGCGGTCTTGAGGATGTTCTCGGCCATCGCAGGTAAATAGCAGAGGGTGGGGTTGCGGCCGGGAGCGCAGCCGGACCAGCAGTGGGGAGCCCTCTTCCCGTATTCGGTCGTTCCTTCGAAGATGGGATTCGCGGCCTTCCGGAGAAATTTCTCCAGGAGCATGGTTGCTTCTTCCAGGAAGAACGTGTCGGTGTCGCCCACGTAGATATGAAGCTTGCCATTGAGTCTCGGCCCGAGGCTCGCCCAATCCCGCTCGATGATGTGGCTCAGGTCGTAATTCTCACGCCAATAAGCTACTACTTCCTTGTCGATGACACCGGTCCGCTTGTCGTAGAGTAAACGAGGATAGCCGTCGCTCCCCACGGGTCCGAAGACGGCCTGGAAAATGTCCAGTTGCTGGCCGGACCGCCCCTTTGTGCCCAGCACCAACTCGAAGATGCTCGCCTGCTCCTGGGTGGCCAGCACCTGGTCATCGACGTTCCTCATCCAGGGCCGGCTCGGTTCTTTCTTCCAGGCGAAGTTGGCGTAATAGGCATTCTCATCCCGATAGATATTGACCAGCTGGAAATACCGGAAATCCACCGGGTCCGGACAGAAGACCCAGGCGCCGTTGAATTCGTCCGGATGAAAGACCTGGAGGGCGAAGGCCCGCCAGCCGCCCGTCGAGCCGCCGAAGACCGTCCGCGCCCAGGGCTGGCCGATAGCCCGGAATTTCCGCTCCACAAAGGGGATGAGCTCCTGCATCAGGGCGTCTCCATACGGACCGACGTTGGCCGAATTGACGGCATAGGAATCATCGTAGAACGGGTTCGGGTCCTGGGGGGTGACGAGCAGGAACCGCGGGAAATCCGGGGAGGTCCATTCTTTAAAAAACGAGTTTTCGGGTTTCTCCACGAAACCTCGCATCGTCGGCGTGAAATGGCTCTGGAGATAAGCGACCGGGTAGCGGGCTTCGGGGTGACTTTCGAATCCCTCCGGGAGCAGGACCACTGCGCCAATGTACATATCCGTCCCCCAGAAGCGGCTGACCAGCTCGCTCCGAATCTTGACGTGTTTAATGTAGGGCGTGTCCTCGGGAGGCGCGATCGGCGGGATTCGCTCGGTCAGGGCGAGGCGGATCGTTTCCCCCGCCGCGGGATCGATCTTCATCTTCGCGGGCAGGCTGAAAAGATTGCCCGGAGATGTGTTCCACTGCTGCCCTTCCCACTGATCCATGGGCATTTTTACGATGTGCCCGTCGGAGCGGTGAAAGGTCGCATAGACATGGAAGACGGCCTGGACGTTATACTCTCCGGCCGGAATCAGGTCGATGCTTTCGAGCGGAAAGCCCAGGGTCGTGCTCTCGATCACCGCCGGCTGGCCCGGCCCCAGTCCTTCGACATCAATGCCGAAATATGGCTGCGGAGAACGCCAGTTCACGGTGGTGAATCTGGGCTCGTTCCTGAAGTCCTTAGAGATAAGGAGGAGGATACGGCCGTCGAGAGGTTCTCGCTGAACGCTCTCGGGGAAAGATATCTCGAACCGGAATGGAGGGACGCCGGTCGAGGGCCACGCATTCGACAATAAAATGACCGCCGCCGGGAGCATTAAGAAAAGGACATATCGGCTTCTTCTCGTGACCATCCGGCCTCCTTTCAGACCATGAAAAGTGTTGCGATTATTCCTATCATTCGCCGCAGATACATGTCAACCTAAGCGCAATTCATCGATCCTTATGTCTCCGGCGAGTTCTATTGTATAATGAGCCATCAAAGGTGATTTCATCATGAAGAAAGCGGCCCTGGGCTTGATCCTCATAGCCGCCATGTGCGGCCTGGCGCTCACCCGGACGGAAGAACCTGTCGTCACGGTGAAGGTCATCCCCGGGGAAGAGAGCTTCAAGAGCGGCCAGGCCAATCCGATAACGCTTGAGATCTCCATCCGCTCCCCTTTTCATATCAATGCCGACCTGCCGACCGAGGACTATCTCATCGGCACGACCGTGGATTTCAGGACCGTCCCGGGAGCAGCTTACCAAAAAATCGTTTTCCCTCCCGCAGAGATGAGGCAGCTGGGCTTTTCTTCAAACCCGCTGGCCGTCTATGAAGGGACGATCAAGGTCACGGCCGAGGTCTCCCTGGCCGCGGACTTCAAGGGAAATGAGATCGAGATCGCGGGCACGGTCGGCTACCAGGCCTGCGACGACCGCTCCTGCCTGCCTCCAGATGAAGCGGCTTTCAGCCAGAAAGTGCCGGTGGAGGGCGCTGCCAAGACGGATGCACCCGTGGTCTCGGCCCCGGTCGAAAAGAAAACCGAGCCGGCTGCCGTCCAAGGGGCCGGAAAGCCGGTCTCCCGCTTCGAAGGCCGGGGCCTTCTGCCGCTCTTTCTCCTCGTCTTCATCGGCGGTCTCGCCCTAAATCTCACGCCGTGTGTTTATCCCCTTATCCCCATCACCATCAGCTACTTCGGCGGCCAGTCCGGAGGGAGAAGGGGCAGTCTCGCGGCCCACGCCGTCCTCTATGTTGTCGGGATGGCCATCACCTACTCGGTCCTGGGGAGCATCGCCGCTTTCACCGGCAGTCTCTTCGGCGCCGCGCTCCAATATCCGGCGGTGCTCATTTTCATCGCCCTGGTCATGGTTCTCCTCTCCCTGAGCATGTTTGACGTCTACGAACTGCGCCTGCCGGCCTTCCTTAACCGGCTTGCCGGCGGATCGCAAAAAGGCTACTTCGGGACGCTCTTCATGGGATTGACGGTCGGCATCGTCGCTGCCCCCTGCATCGGACCCTTCGTCCTCGGCCTTCTGACCTATGTGGGAAACAGAGGGAGCGTGCTCCTTGGTTTTTCTCTTTTCTTTGTTTTAGCCCTGGGTCTGGGCATTCCTTTCTTTTTCCTCGGTCTCTTCTCGGGCAACTTGACCAGGCTCCCCCGTTCCGGAGCCTGGATGGTCTGGGTCCGCAAGATCTTCGGATTCATCCTGATCGCCATGGCTATCTATTTTCTCAAACCGCTCTTCCCGAATAGTCTCCTTTACCACCTTTCCCTCGCCCTGACCATGCTCATCGCCGGGCTCTACATGGCCTGGCTCGAGCCGACTCAAACCCCCGGCAAAGCGTTCCGTGCTGTCCGCACCCTCGTCGGGGTCGCTTTCTTCGGGATCGCGCTCGTCATCGCCTCCTCGGGCGTCCAGGGCTACCTCGACGAAACGCTCGTCTCCCAGGGGAGCGGAACTCACGCCGACTCTATAGCCTGGTTTCCGTACTCTGAGGAGAAGCTGGCCGAGGCCTCGCAGAGCGGCCGTCCCGTCTTCATCGACAGCTTCGCTGACTGGTGCATCCCCTGCAAGGAGCTGGACAATCTCACCTTCAGCCGTCCCGAGGTGATCGCCGCTTCGCGCGAGTTCGTGATGCTTAAGGCCGACCTGACCTCCCACAAGGACGAATCCGTAAAAGCTTTCTCCAAGAAATTCGGAATCAAGGGCGTTCCCACGCTCATCTTCCTGAAGCCGGACGGGACCGAGATCGAGGAACTCCGCGGAACCGGATTTGAGCCCAAGGACGACTTCCTCTCAAAGATGAAACGCGCCCTCGAGCTCAGCGGCCTGAGATAAGAGCGACATCAATTTTCTTGACACTCCCTCTTTGAGGCGATATATTCCAGGTGAAGTTCGATAGAAATCCATGGTTATAGAAAACATCGCCGCTCTTAAGGAAAAAACATGACTGGAGGGGAGTGAAATGAAAAAACGAATCCTCATCGTCTTTATTGCCTTGATCGTCACGGTGGCTATCCCGAGCTCGGGTGCGGCCGCTTCGGAAACAGAGGAATTTCAGGCGAGACTGTTGACGGGCGGGATGCAGTACACGGAGAGCGTGAAAAAGATCAAGATCAGCATCGACAGCTACACGACGCCCGAAGAGGTGTTCAATCTTATAAAGATACAAACCGAGCAGGGCTATGAGCCGTTCATGAGCGCCTTCCGGGCGTTGAATAAAGGAATCTTCTTCCCCATCGGCGGACGCGGCATCAAGATCATAATCCACGGTGCCCACAGCATTGCCACGGAAAAGGGAAGGCAGATCCTGCTCTTTGCCCAGAGGGGGAGCTGGGATGTGGAAATGAGTCAGCGTATCGACCACCGCTTCCCCTTCATGGTTATCGAACTCAACGTCGACGCAAAGGGAAAGGGAACCGGCAAAATCTACGAGCAAGCCAGCATCAGTTTGACACCCGAGAGGACTTTCGTAATGGACGGCTACAACTCGCCGCCCAAACAGCTCTGGGATGTCAAATTGCTGAAATAGCCGGCGCCGGCTACTGTTTGGTCTTGAGCGGCTTTTCCGCGTCCTCGAAGAACCGTTTCTGAAGCTCCAGGGTGACCGTATCCTTCTTGACCGAGCGGATCATTTCCGCCAACAGTCCGGCCTCTAGGTTCAGCGCCAGCTCGCCCAGCTCCTTGTTTCCGTAGCTTCCGTCTCCTCTGTAGTGGTGAGGCTGACTGGCATACCACCAAATTCCTGTATAAGCATGCTTTAGGCCCGTCAGCCTTTTCTGATCTTCGCCGCTCTGCTGGCCCGCCCTGTCCAGGTGGGCCAGGTCCGGCCGGTGGGCCAGCATGACGGAGGTTTCCATCTCGCCGGCATGGCCGTCGATGGTCGTCTTCTGGAGCTTTCTCAATTGTTCATCCATAGACTGGTCGTCAGAAGGGTCGAAGAGATAGACGGCGTAATCCTTCTTGCCGGCCAGTTGGACCTGACAAAAAAACCGGAGGAAAGATTCGTTGCCGCCGTGCCCGTTGAGCAGGATGATCTTGGTGATCCCATTGCGGGCGAGCTCGTCACAGGTCTCCTGGAGGAGGTCGAGCATCAGCCCGGTGCTGTAGGCGATCGTCCCGGGCTGGTGCTTGGCTTCGAATATCTGTCCGACATAGTAGGCCGGGTAGATGATCGTGTATTCCTGATCGGCGGCCCGCCGGGCCACCTCCCGGCAATCGATGAGGTCGGTGCCCAGGGGAAGATGGGGCCCGTGTTTTTCCAGGATGCCGAGCGGGATGACGCAGGTGGACTCGGACCTGATCACGGCCTGGACGAATTCCGGTGTCGAGAGCTCCTCGTAGAGGATCGGCAGACCAGCCGCCGGCTTCCCGGCTTCCTGGGCTAAAACCGGCCCCGAGAAGACAAAGACGGCGAAGACGGCGGAAAGCGCTGACAAGCGCCACTTCCTGATGTTCATGACCTATACCTCCATGCTTATGTCTATTTTTTTATTCTATCACGCCCTGATTGCAATGGCATTACGATAGTCGCGGCCGGCGTGTTCGGCACACATTTCGTCCCCCCGGGGGTGGAGCCTCAAGTCCGCCAAGCTCATCATCAGCCGTCTGGCCTGATCGCTTTTCTTGACATCGATCAGGGGTCGAGGATATATTTCCGGCGTGACCGGACGGGCCGGAGAAAGGAGACAGCCATGGAATGGAACGATAGACAGTCGGGAATGCCCGTGGGCTGCGCCGCCCATGGAATGAGCCGGCGTCAGTTTTTGACCGGGTGCGCCGCCTGCGCCGGAGCGGTGGGACTCGCGGCTGCGCCGAGATGGCTCCGCGCCGGCGGCGGCAAGGGACCCAAGGTCCGCATCGTCTACGCCCTCCACGGCCCGAAACAGGAGGTGCCGGACTGGCCGAACGTCGGGTTCAATTTCGTCCCGATTATGGAGCGAACGAATGCCGCTCTGTCCAACCGTTTCAGGGATTTCACTTTCCTTCCCGTAATGGCGACCGGCGAAGAACAGGCCAAGAAGATTCTAGGGGACGATCAGGCCGGGAACATCGATGGCTACATCGTCTTCCAGATGAACTGCTGGAACCGCGTCGCCCAGACGATGGTGACCTCGGGCAAGCCCGTCCTCTATGCCGACTTCCAGTACGCGGGAAGCGGGGGTTTTCTTGTCTACACGGCAGGTTTCCTACGTGAAGGACGGTCCAACCTGGGCTTCGTGGCTTCCTCGCGACAGGACGACCTGTTCGGGGCGGTCCAGTGCTTCGAGGCGGCTAAGGCGGCCGGGCCTTCGTTCGATTTTGCCGCTGCGACAGCCAAGGTGCGCGTGGGGCAAACTCCCCCGCCGGGTGACCTCGCCTGCCGTCCGGACAAGCTCTCGACCCTTCCCGTCGAAGAAACCATACGCCGGATGAAGGCCGCAAAGATCATCGCCGTCCGGGGACCCGAAGCCGCTCCCGAAACGACGATGATGGGGATTCCGGTCGTCTATATTCCGTTCTCCGAACTCAATGACGCCTGGGCCACTGCGGACAAGGATGAGTCCCGAGCCATCGCCGACCGCTGGCTGAAAACCGCCTCCCGGGTTGAAGGCGTGTCCCGCGACGAGCTCGTCAATTCGGCCGCCATGTACCTGGCCGAGAAGGCTGTTCTGAAGAATCATGGAGCCATGGGAATCACCGTCAATTGCCTGGGCGGCTTCTACGGCAATCATATCCATGCCTACCCCTGCCTCGGTTTCCACGAACTGAATAACCAGGGCCTGGTCGGGGGCTGCGAGTGCGACGTCCCGTCGGCCGCAGTCATGGCGGCCGGCTCCATCATGACCAAGGGCCGGCCCGGCTACATCTCCGACCCGGTCATCGACACTGCCAAGCGCCAGATCATCTACGCCCACTGCGTGGCCTCGAATCGAGTCTTCGGACCGAAAGGCGAAGCCAACCCCTTTGAAATCCTCACCCATTCCGAGGACCGGCAGGGTGCCTCGGTACGGTCGATCCTTCCCGTGGGCTACCTGACCACGACCATCGAGATTTCCGACCCGCGGAAAGAGATCATCTTGCATCAGGCCAAGGCCGTGGCCAACGACCCGGACGACCGGGCCTGCCGGACCAAGCTGGCCGCCGAACCTCTGGGCGACATCGAGAAGCTGTTCACGATGTGGGATAAGTGGGGCTGGCACCGGGTCACCTTCTACGGCGATCTCAAGAAGCCGGTCTATGATCTGGCCACCGCGCTGGGCTGGACGGTCATAGAAGAAGCTTGACAGCAAAAACCTCAGATCTTGCGTCCCCGCCCCTTCAGTTGATTCATCTCAATCAAGCAAAAAAGGGCATAAACCGGCTGTCCGAAGGAACCTTTCCCCCTGTCACAGTGTATATGGCTAATGAAATGGCCGACAGAAGACAGCCAAACAGATTCGAACAGCGGCTGCGCAGGACTCCGTGGAGAATATCTATGAAGAAGACGCTTCCAGATGATAAAGCCATCTACGTCGCCGCGTTCTGTTTCGACTCCGAGCCCGGGAGAATCGTCAGCCGGCTCGGCCGCCGCGATTCCGACGTGGACTCCGACTGGTTCATGTTCGCTGTCGACCCCTACTATGACCGGCGGACGGGCTATCTCTTCGGAGTCAACCCGGCGGAATCGATCATGGACGAAGCCCTGTCCAACGATATCAACGATGACGAATCCTGGGACGGCGTCTGGGAAGGGAGGGCTCATATCAACGGCCAAGGCTGGACGGTGGAGATGAAGGTTCCTTTTAATCAGCTTCGGTTCGCCAAGAAAGACGAGTATATCTGGGGCGTCAATTTCACGCGCATCATCAAGCGCAAGAATGAGAGAGCCTCCTTCTCCTGGGTGCCGAAGAACGAGGCGGCTTTCGTCTCGCGTTTCGCCCGGCTCGAGGGTATCCAGAACATCACTCCGGGCACACATGTCGAGTTTCTTCCCTATGCGGTCGGCCAAACGCAGTTCCGTCCC
Organism: Candidatus Aminicenantales bacterium; assembly: GCA_049287565.1. Classification (GTDB taxonomy): domain Bacteria; phylum Acidobacteriota; class Aminicenantia; order Aminicenantales; family UBA8522; genus UBA8522. The sequence continues at coordinate 20,470 of JBAQGA010000035.1, read as the reverse complement.
GCCGAGGCGGGAAACCCGTTTGAAACAGGGCGAAAGACCCTCGGAAACGCCGGCTTCGACCTTAAAGTCGGCCTCAAGAGCAACCTGACGCTCGACGCCACCTTCAACCCCGATTTCGGTCAGGTCGAGGTGGACCCGTCCGTAGTCAACCTCTCCGCCTACGAAACATACTATGAAGAAAAGCGGCCCTTCTTCATCGAAGGGGCGTCGATATTCGATGGCTTCGGCCGCGGCGGCATCTATATCGATGCGGACATCAACTGGCCTTCGCCTCAATTTTTTTATAGCCGGCGCATCGGCCGGGCCCCGCAAGGCCAGGTCACTCAGGACGGCGATTATTTTGTCGTGCCCGACCGGACGACCATTCTCGGCGCGGCCAAGATCACGGGCAAGCTAGGCGGATGGAACGTCGGGTTCATCAACGCCCTGACCCCCCGCGAATATGCCCGCATCGACCTCCTCGGCCAGCGATACCAGGAGGAGGTCGAGCCCTTCACTTATTACGGAGTCCTCCGGGCACAAAAAGACATCAACCAGGGCCAGCAGGGTTTCGGGTTCATCGCCACCGGTGTCGCCCGCGACCCGGAGAATCCTGTTCTTCAGGATCTCCTGAGCAAGAACGCCTTCAGCTTGGCCTTCGACGGCTGGACTTTCCTCGACAAGGACAGGACCTACGTCATCGGGGGCTGGTTCGGAGCGACCCGGGCCGAGGGAACGACCGAAAATATGTTGAGGCTCCAGCAATCGCCCATGCATTATTACCAGCGACCCGACGCCGGCCATGTCGAGGTGGACCCCTTGGCGACATCCCTGAACGGCTGGGGCGGACGCCTGACCATCGGCAAGCAGCGGGGCAACTCTCTCCTCCTTTTCTCCGCAGGCGCTCTGTCTCCCGGTTTCAACCCCAACGATGCGGGCTTCCAGCATTCCGCCTCGGACATCATCAACCTCCAGCTCATCCCCGCCTATCAATGGACAAAACCGGGGAAGCTCTTTCAGCAAGTGCTCGTCGCCGGCGGAGTCTTCCGCAACTATGATTTCGGCGGGAACAAAACCTGGGACGGCGCGCTCATCATCAGTGAAGGCCTGTTCCGCAACTTCTGGAGCTTCAATTTTCTGGCCGCCTACAATCCTGATCCCATCAGCAATCGCCTGACCCGGGGCAGCCCTCTGGCGCTCATGCCCTGGGGATATCAACTCGAACTGGAGATGGAAACCGACGGCCGCAAAGCGATCGTCTTCGAAGCCGGGGGAATGATCTATGAGCAACCCGACGTCGGCACGCAGTGGTAGGCGGAACTCGCGCTGCGCTGGAGGCCGAGTTCGAATTTCAGCCTGTCTCTCGGCCCCAAGTTCATGCGTGAGAGGACGGAGATCCAGTGGGTCACCAAGGTCGCAGATCCTTGGATGACATCGACCTACGGTACCCGCTACGTCTTCGGCCACATCGACCAGAAGATCGTCGCCGCCGTCATCCGTTTCAACTGGACCTTCACTCCCCGGCTCACCCTGCAGGCCTACCTCCAGCCGTTCCTCGGCGTCGGGACCTACAGCCGCTTCAAGGAACTGGCCCGGCCGATGGACCATAATAGCCCTCCAAGAACTCTTCTCTCAACCTGGCGGCATCCAGGGCCGGATTCCAGAGAAGTTTGGCCAGCATCCAGGCCCGCATCTCGGCCATTTCCGATCCCCGGGACTGGTAGGCGCCCTGCTCGAAGACGCCCCGGACGTTATTTTTTATGAACAGCCGGATGTTCGGTCCCAGCACCCCATAGTTCGGATGGGGCTGGATGTAATTTGAGAAATCGGTCGTGTAGTCCCAGATAAAGAGGCGGTCGGCGACCTTCGACCATTCCTCGAGGTCGTCAATAAAAGTCCTGTTGCGGGGATCGTCCAGAGGCACACTGAAGGAGCATTCGATGCTGCACAGCCGCACCATGACATTCGGCCGCGGCCGGGTGGTCCGGGGAGGTTTCCGGGTGTATTGGTAGGCCAGGGTGTCGATGGTGATGTGAGGGAATTCGTCCTCGATATCCGCGGCCACAGCGTTGACGAAGCGCAGGAGCGAGCCGGAAGGACTCCCCTCCTCCCCGTCGACGGCGTCCACCAGCGGCAGCCGACCACGTCCTCGAGAAAGGTGTAGACGGCGTAGAGCGTGCCGCGAGGGCTTCCTCCGGCAAGCATGAGGTTGGGCCCTTTCGTCTCGACAAAGACCTCTTCCGGCTCCAGGGCCCGGGCATCAAATCCGGGATCGGCCAGCCGGACGGCTGCTTCGCCGACGAGCAGTCGGTTCTCGAACGGCGATGGATCAGAGACGACAGGGATCTGGCCGCCGGTAACGAAGCTCAGGAAGAACGCCAGTTCGTCCGCCGCCCATTTCTCCGTCGCTCCGGCATCCGCGGCGACGAAGATCCCGGCTGTCGCTTTGCCCTTCTTGGCTATCACTATGCCGGAGGAAGAATCAGCCGGAGAAAAAACGGAAAAACCGAGGACGGCCAATGCCGCAAACGCCGAGGAGATCGATCTCATCTCAAGACGCAAACCGCACTTTCTATCGGAAGAAGCAGAAGAAGGACTTGGCTCCTCGTCCCGATCCCGCTCTCAGGAAAATCAACCCAAAGAAATTCGCCCGTGCTATGGACGTGATCAGGGCTACTGCCGATAGTACTCGGCGGGAGTTTTGGTGACGATGTATTCGACCGCCTTCTGGATGCAGGTCCGGATCGCCTGTTCGGTCGGGGTCTTTGAGAACCCGCCCAGGGCGACCGGCAGTCTCCCCCCCACATTGGCCCCTCCCAAAGCGCCAAAGCTCGTGGCGCTGCCCTGCACGGTGGCCGCAGCCACGATCTGGGAAGTCTTGGTGTCGATGATCCGGATGTCGATCGCCAGGTGGGCTTTCTTGACCCCGCCGCCCACGGTCACTCCGAGAACCCGGGTTCCTCCTCCGACGCCCTTGGCGCTTCCTTCAAACTCGGTTACAGCGGCCGTGATGATGAGGTCGGCACCGTAGACTTCCCCGGTCGGGGCGGCCGTCTCCTTTTTGACCCGTCCGGCGGCGGCCAGGTCCTGCTCTTTCAGCACCTCATCGAGCTGCTCTCTCTCCAGAACGATGTAGCGGTTGGTGTTGAAGAGAGCCGTGGTCAGCATATCTCTCATGCCGTCGCCGATTTCCTTGAAATGGAAACCGTACAGCCCGAACCAGCCCGACTCCCCCTCCCCTTTCGCAGTTTTGTCCTTGAATTCACCGACGGCCAAGCGCGCTTTGGGACCGTCATACCGCTCGGCTTGGGCTGCGGCGATCGAAGGCCCCTCTCCGGACGTCACCGTGGCCGTCGGAGCGCAGGAAATCAAAGCCATCAGGAATGAAACGCAGGCGATGAAAGATAGCGCTTTCTTCATGTCGTCCTCCTTTTCTCAGAACGATTATATGGGCCCGGGAAAGGACTGTCAATGAGAATTATTCTCCTGGAGTTCCCCAGAAGCGCCTTGAAATTTCTCGGCTGGAAAGATAATCTAGAAGAGGAATGCGGCCCATCATCTTGATTCGTATTCTGCTGCTGCTTTGCCTCACGGGCATGGCCTCGTCGGCGCCCTGCGAAGCTGCTCAAAAAAAAGGCCCCCCTCTTCTTTACAAAAAGTGGCTGGAAGAAGAAGTCGTTTACATCATTTCTCCCCTTGAAAAACAGGTCTTCGAGAAACTGCAGACCGACCGGGAACGCGACCTCTTCATCCAGGCCTTCTGGAAGCAGCGGGATCCGAGTCAGGGCACAGAAGAGAACGAGTTCAAGACGGAGCATTACCGGCGGATCAACTACGCCAATTACTATTACGGAAGACAGTCGCCCCTCCCCGGGTGGAAGACGGACCGCGGCCGGATCTACATCATCCTCGGCGAGCCCAACGACATCCAGAGGTTCGAGTCCGGCCAGGAAACCTATCCGGCTGAAATCTGGTTCTATCAAAACAAGACGGAAGCCGGCCTTCCGCCGGCCTTCAATATCGTCTTCTTCAAGGAGCATGGAAGCGGCGATTACAAGCTTTACAGCCCGACGATGGACGGCCCCCAGGCCTTCCTGGTCTCTTATCAGGGCGGACCGGAGAATATCACCGCGGCCTACCGGAAACTGCGCGAACTCGAGCCCAACCTGGCCCAGGTTTCTCTCTCCCTTATCCCCGGCGACGAATCCGCCGGCTTCGGCCGGCCCTCTCTCTCCTCGGACCTCCTGATCCAGAAGGTGGAATCGCTGCCGGCCAAAACCGTTCGCGACTTGTATGCGCAAAAGTTTCTCGAGTACAAAGACATCGTCGAAGTGGAATACTCGGCGAACTTCATCGACAGCGATTCCCTGGTCAAGATCTTGAGAGCGTCTCCGGAGGTGTGCTGCATCCATTACTCGATCGAACCGGCCAACCTCTCCGTCAGCCAGTACGGCGATAAGTTCGGCACCACCCTGAGCCTGAATGGATCGGTCAAGGATGAGGCGGGAAAAACCATCTACCAGTTCGACAAAACGCTTCCCGTCACCTTCGGGGAAGAGGACCTGAAACGCATCAGCCGGCAGCCCTACGCGATCTACGATGTTTTCCCCTTGATCCCGGGAACATACCAGTTTTCCGTCCTGCTCAAGAACGAGGTCTCCAAGGAATTCACCTCCCTGGAGCGGAAACTGATCATCCCTTCCGATGAGAGCCGGAGCTGGGTCACTCCACTTCTCTTGGGATACAAGAGCGAAAGATCCGAGGCCGGCCGGGATAAGCTCAAGCCCTTCCAGCTCGGAGGAGTCTCGATCCTGATCCAGACGAACAGGACCTTCACCAGGTCCGAGGGACTCGTCCTGGGCTTTCAGGTTTGGGGATTTCCTCAAAACCTCAGGGATGAGGCCGAGATCGTCTTTGATTTCCTTAAGGACGAACAACCCTTCAGGTCTTATTCCCGCCGGCCGGCCGAATATCCCGGCTTTCCGGACGTCATCGAATCCGTGGCTCTGTCCGAGTTCTTGCCGGCCCACTACAAAGTGCGGGTCTCTGTCCGGGCCGGCGGCCGGGAGCTCGCCGCCGGAGAGGACGAGTTCGATGTGACTTCCCTGGAGAAGATGGTCCGACCCTGGGTCTATTCGAAGATCCTCCCGGGCCTCGACGACCCGGTCCATTTGCTGATCATCGGAAACCAGCTTTTCAGTTCCGGACGTTACCAAGAAGCCCGGCTCAACCTGGAAGCGGCTTATCGGGAAAGACCGGAATCACCGGATTTTGCCGCTTCCCTGGCCCGCGTCGACATGGCCCTTCAGGATTATTCCAGGGTGGAAACACTCCTTCTTCCCTTCTTTAGCCAGGCCAAGCCGCCGCGGTACGAGTTCTTCGTTCTCCTCGCCAGCGCCTATCATCAAAGGGGGGAATGGGAAAACGCCTTGAAGATCCTGGAACAGGGGATCTCCCACTACGGACTGAACACCGTCTTCTTGAACCTTCGCGGGGAATGCTGCTTGAGACTGGGAAACACATCCGAGGCGCTCCGCGCCTGGGAAAAATCCCTGGAAATCAATCCCTCCCAACCGAACGTTCAAAAGGCGGTCAACGCCCTCAAACAGAAAGACGGGGCGGCCGCTTGATAATCGTCATGACGGCACGGCCGGAATTCATAGGTGGCGGAGTGGCGCCGGCCTCGCCCTCCGACGGAAAGGGAAGCTCTATGATGAAGGGAGGCCGGTATGATTCCTTTTTTGCAGGACACAGCTGAAATATATTTCTTTACCAGAGCTGAAGAGCTCGTATCTTTTTGAATCCTTTGTTCCCCACCAATACTTGAGCGAATTGAACAACAGCCTCGGCGCTTTCCGGTTCAGCAGTCTCATTTTCCGCTCGTGATCAAGTTCCATAGCCTGAAGAACATGTAGGGTTATGTTCTCTTCTTTGAGGAATTGGAAACCGGCGCTCTCCAGGCGCCCCCGCAACTCGTCCATGTCGTCTTTATGACGGAAGTCGGCGAAAAGAAAATAACCGTCCAGACGGAGGACTCGCAGCACCTCCTTCAAGAATTGGTCCAAAGACCCATAACAATGGGAAGATTCGACGTTGATCACGATATCAAAGATTTCTTTCTCAAAAGGGAGGGCCTCCGCCTTCCCGCAAGAAAAGGAGAGCCTGGGGACTGAATAGCGGCGATTGCAGAATTCGATAGCTTCCTCGGCTTGGTCGACGGCTGAGTAGGAGCGAGGGAGGTGGCGTTTCATGATGAACGATGAGCCTCCGCCGCAACCGCAGCCCACTTCCAGCACGTCCTGTCCCTTCAGGTCCACCGCGCCGGCGACGTGATCATAGAGCTGGATGCAATAGCGGTGCTTTTCATCGGAGTCGTTGAGAAAAAGGCTTTTCCCATTCGAGTCAGGGTCGGCAAACCCGAAATTCCAGAAGAGCAAATCCTCGTTTTCTCCCGCCCTTCTGGCCAAGTATTGGTACAAGGCCCTGTTGAATCCGTTTCTAGCTTTAAACGGGAGGAAACTCTCTATCCGGCGGGCCATCGAACCAAAGAATCCGGCAGTTCCTTTTTTCTTCATTCGCCCTTTGTCCAAATCGCGATTCTCTTCTGCGGGCCCTCGAATTATAGGATAAACCCAAGCCGTCTGGCAAGGGGTTGAATGGGGTCCCGGCTGCGCCATGGCTCTTTCCCGCGGCCGCCGTTCTCCCGATCGGTCAATACATTCGGGACGCCGAGGCGACCAAGACTCCCTTTTGGCTTGACATTCTCTATCGCATTTAATAAATCATATCTTGAATTGGCCAAGTCTGTGAGCCTAGAAAAGGGAATTCGAAATGCGAGGGGAGAAACTATGAAAAAATCACAGGTCTTTCTTTTTCTGGTCCTTTTCGGTGTCTTGTTTACCCTGGGCAGCGCAGTCCTCGAAGCGCAGAGGCTGACCGGGACAATCCGCGGAACGGTCACGGATGAAGGAGGAGAGCCGCTCCCCGGCGTGACCATCGAAATTCAGAGCCCGGCGCTGATCGGCGGCGCCAAGACGGAGGTCACCCCGGCCAGCGGTGTGTTCTTGTTCCCGGCGCTTCCCCCAGGCAAGTACACCGTCACTTTCACCATGCCGGGATTCCAGTCAGTCAAGAGAGAAAACATCATCGTCTCGGTGGGCAAGACCACGACGATCGATGTCGCCCTGAAGCCGGCCACAATAGAAGAGGAAGTTACGGTTATCAGCAAGGCTCCGGTCGTGGATGTGACGAAATCCGGACTGTCCACCACCTACGACCAGCAACTCATGGAAAGCGTCCCCAAGGCACGATTCACCTATATGGATATCATGTACTGGGCCCCCGGTGTCTCGATGAACGAGAACAGCAGCGAAGAATGGCATTCCTCCCTCGGCTCATCTTATGCGTCGGACAACTACCTGGTCGACGGAGTGGACACTTCCTTCGACTGGAACGGCACCACTTGGGTATGGAACAATCCCGACATCTACCAGGAGGGCGAGGTCATGTCCATCGGCGCGCCCGCCGAATACGGGGATTTCCAGGGCGCCGTGGTCAACGTCGTCACCAAGTCCGGCGGCAACGATTTTCACGGCGGGCTGAATAGCTACAATACTCCCAGCTCCTTTGTGGGCAGCAACGTCCCAGACGCCGAATACCCCTATCATATCGGCAAGAATTGGGACCTTGGGCTGGACCTTTCCGGCCGGATAAAAAAAGACCAGATCTGGTTCTACGGAAATGTCCAATGGAAAAGGTACGAGTATTCCCAGCTGGGAACGGACCCGGAATATCCGACGAAAGCCGACTACAAAAGATTCTTCGGGAAACTCACCTTCCAGCTGGCCAAAAACCACAAGCTGGTCATTTCCTACCAGCACGAGTGGTCCAAACTCCCGGACGTCATCTCTCCTTCCCAGCCGTATGGAGCCTGCGCCGAAGAGCCCGGGGATTACGGCGTCCCCAATATCATGCTGACCTCCATCCTCAGCCCCAACACGATCTTCGAGTTCAAGGTCGGCGGCTGGTTCGTCAATGACAACTGGAAGCCGATGGACGGAAACCTGGATGAGCCCCTCTACTTGGACATCGCGACCGGCGTGGCCGCCAACGGCATCTGGAGCTGGGGCGAATCCAAGTATACGAAGCTCCAGGTCAATGCCGCCCTGTCCCATTTTGCCGACGACTTCATCGCGGGCAACCACGAATTCAAGTTCGGAGTCCAGTACACCCGGGGAACCGCCAAGAACATCGGCTCTTACTCCGGCGGTGTGGTCTACTATCTCTATTATGGAGAACCCTACTCCGCCTATTTCCAGGCTCCTTACAGCGACGGTGAATCGGTCAACAAGCTGGGAGTGTTCATCGACGACTCCTGGTCGATCACCAAGCGCCTGACCCTCAACCTGGGGCTTCGCTTTGACCATCAAGACGGCAACCTCCTGGAGGTCGACAGGCTCGACTCGAACATGCAGCCAACCGGGGAAAAGGTCCCTGGACAGGACAATATCATTGTCTGGAACAACTGGTCCCCTCGCCTGGGCCTTGTGTATCAACTGACCTCGGACATGAAGACCATCCTGAGGGCCAACTACGGCCATTATTATGAGGGGATGACCCAGAATATGTTTAACAGGATGAGCAAGGGCTACCCCACCGTTTATACCTACGGCTACGATTGGGATACCGGCCAGTATGATGACTTCTGGTATTCCTGGGACCCGTCCGCGGGCTATGCCATCGGAAACGTCAAGAACAGCCTGTGCAAGCAGTTCTCGGTAGGCATCAGCCGCGAGCTCATCACCGACCTGGCCCTTGAATTGACCTATGTCTACAAATACACGGACAACTTATGTACCTGGTGGAATACAAGCGCCCAGTTCGAGGAAGTCCCATTTTATGATGAATATGGCAAAAAAGACATCATCGTTTATAACCAGACGACCCCGGTCGAGGATAATATCCTGACCCTATTGAATCCTCCGGAGTACAAACAGAAATACCGCGGCCTGATCATCGGCCTCCAGAAAAGGCTGTCCAACAACTGGCAGTTGAACACCTCGTTTGTCTGGTCGAAGGCCTACGGCGTTTCCGGCCTCAGCCAACTTGATCAACTCTCGGGGCAGAGGTCCGGAATCGAGAATCCCAACCAGCTCATCAACAACAACTGGGACAGCCTCCTCCAGAGCGACCGGACCTACATGTTCAAACTGCAGGGGACTTACTTCCTACCCTACGGATTCAGCGCCAGCGCGAATTTCATCGCCCAAACCGGAAAGCCGCTTGCCAGGCTAATCACCGTAACGGGAATGAACCAAGGTTCTTTCCCGCTGATGGGCGAGCCCAGAGGAGCCAATTTCAGGCTTGACCCCTACTACATGCTCGACTTCAGGCTGGACAAAAGGTTCCATCTTCCTCGAGGCGGAGCGGTCAATATATCGGCCGACTTCTTCAATCTGCTGAATACCGACGCGATGACCGGGACTGTCGACATCGGGACATCCGGCCTGTTCATGAAGCCGGATACCATTGCGCCTCCGCGGCGGGTCCAGCTCAGCCTGCGGGTTATGTTCTAAGAAAGGAGACTCGCGAGGGTTCCTCAATCTTCCCAGCCTCAGCGGGAAGAAAGTATCCGGATGAGAGGTTTGCCCGCTCAGTGCGCCTCTCTTGAGCCGACGCCCTTCTTTCCTGTATAAATTAAAGTCCGACGCATGAAACAAGTAACCGTCTCCAGGCGCGAGTTTATCAGGCGCACCGCGCTGGCCGCCGGTTCCCTGATGATCGTACCCCGCCGCCTCCTCGGCGGTCAGGGCTATATCCCGCCGAGCGACGAGCTGACCAAGGCCGTGATCGGCGTCGGCGGGATGGGCCGGGGTCATCTGAGGTACCCGGGTTCGCGTCTCCTCGCTGTTTGTGATGTGGATTCGGGCCACCTCCGGACCGCTCTCGACTTCTGCGAGGCCGGAGTCAAGGGCTACCCGGATTTCCGCGAGGTCCTGGAAAGGCCGGACATCGATATTGTTCACATCGTCACTCCTCCCCACTGGCACGCCCTGATCTCCGTTGCCGCCGCAGAGGCCGGCAAGGACATCTGGTGCGAAAAACCGATGACCCGGACGATCGGGGAAGGCATCAAGGTGGTTGAGGCCGTGCAGAGATACGGACGTATCTTCCGGGTCAATACCTGGTTCCGGTTTCGCGATGTATTTTACGAACTGGGCACTCCGGTCAAGCCGGTCAAGAAGGCGGTGAGCCACGGTCTTCTCGGCTGGCCCCTGAAGATCACGATCAGCGGAGTCACGGGTTTCGACTGGAAGTTCTACTGGAGCGGCAAGACCTACCTCGAGCCGCAACCCGTCCCCCCCGAGCTCGATTACAACTTCTGGCTCGGCCCGGCTCCCTTCAAGCCCTATCATCCCCATCGTGTCCATGAAAGCTTCCGCGGCTACTGGGACTACGACGGCGGAGGACTGGGGGACATGGGAATGCACTACCTCGACCCCGTGCAATATATTCTTGACAAAGACAACACCAGCCCGGTCGAGGTCGAGGCCGACGGCCCCCAGCAGCATCCGGACGCCTGCCTCTCCTGGCGGCGAATCAGGCTTCGCTATGCGGACGGATGTGAGATCATCCTGGACGGAGAAAACCGGGACACCGAAGCGGCCTTCATAGAAGGTCCGGACGGGAAAATCTTCAGGGATCTCGAGTCCGATATCCCCCATCTCCGGGACAAGGTGGCTCTGCTTCCGGACCCACAGCCGGAGCCCGAGGATTTTTCCGAGGCAGTCCGGCGGCGCCGCAAGTTTGCTCTTAATGAGGCCAACGGCCACCGCAGCTGCACGTTGGTCAACTTGGCCAAAATCGCCGTCCGTTTAGGGCGAGGGCTTCGCTTCGACCCAGTCACCCAGCGCTTCATCGGTGACGAGGAAGCCAACCGGCTCGCCGACGAGCCGATGCGGGCCCCCTGGCATCTTCCTATCATTCAGTCTCTCCAGGGACACAACCCAGCTCAGAGCACAGGTCGAAAAAATTGAATAAACGGGCCTTCGTTTTTCCGCTGCTCATCATTCTGCTCGTATGCCCGCCGCCATCTGCGCCGCAGGCTTCGACGATCTCAGCCAAAGTGTCAAGGATCCTCGTCCAATTTCCGGCGCCGGGTCCCGCGGAGAAGGTCTCCCTGGCCGCCGAGGTATTCAACTTAGGCGAAGCCGGGATCGAAGAAATCTGCCGGCGGTTGTCTCCGCCCGGAAAGGCCGACGACAGCCTGGCCCGCTTCGCCCTGGACGCGGCGGGGACATACGCCATGAGGCCGGGAGGGGAAAAAGAAAGAAGCGTTTATGCCCGCGCCATCATCAGGGCTTTGAAAAACACAGATGATCCAGGTATCCAGGTATTCCTCATAGGCCGGCTGCAGCAAGCCGGAGGCCGGGAATCGGTCGAGCCTTTAAGCCGCTTTCTCAGCGACCCGAGACTGGCTGACCCGGCGGCGCAGGCTCTCCTGTCTATCCGGGCTCCGGGCGAGGAAGAGGCCTTTATCAAAGCGCTCGGCCGCTCCAAAGGCCCGAACACGGTCACTCTTATCAAGGCTCTCGGCGAGCTGCAGAGCCGAAAAGCGGTCAGCCGGATCATCACCTTCGCCTCCAGCGATCAGCGCGACATTCGGGATGCCGGCCTCTTTGCCCTGGCGAATATCGGCGATCCCCGGACGGAATTCGCCCTGAGCCGGATCGATATCGCCTCTTCGCCGCTGGAGAAGGCCGAAGCCGCAGCGCGCTATCTTCTTTTCGCCCGGAGGCTGGCCGAGGATGGGAGGAAGGAAGAAGGCTTCCGGATCGCGCGCAGCCTCCTGGAAAAAAACAGGGGAGCGGGCGAATCCCAGGTTCGGAGCGCGGCCCTGACTCTCGCGGCGCAAATTCTCGGAGCGGACGCTCTCCCCGAACTCGTTCGGGCGATGGCATCGCCCGACCCGGCCTTCCGCGGCCGCGCCCTCGAAATCGCCCTCCAAATCCCGGGAGAAGAAGCGACGATGCGATTTGTCGCCAAGGCGGCCGAAGTTCCTCCCGGCGCCCGCGCACAGATCATCGAGATGCTGGGCCGGAGAGAAGATCAAACAGCCCGCGCATTTGTCGAGAGGATGCTCAGAGACGATGACAAGGCCGTCCGGATAGCGGCCATAGAGGCGAGCGCTCGCCTTGGAGGGAGCGAGGCTTCAGGTGCTTTGTCCCCTCTCTGGCCCACGGCCGGCGAGGAAGAAGCCGAAGCGCTGAAGAAAGCCTTCCTTAGTTTCCCGGCGGAAAAGGCGCTCCCCGGGGTCGTCAGCGCCTTCGACACTTCTTCGCCAGCGGCACAAACGGCCATCATTGAAATCCTCGGAGAGCGCCGGGCCAGAGACCAGGCGGGGATCGTCCTGGCCGCGGCCGAGAATGAAGACGAGTCTGTCCGGAAGAAGGCGCTGGCCGCGCTCGAAGCCGTGGTCCGCGGGCAGGACCTCCAGGAGACGATCCGCCTTCTCCAGGCGGCCGCGGAGCCGGCCGAGATCGTCTCTCTGCAGAGCGCGCTCGTCGCTTCTGCCCGGGAGATTCCTGATCCTGAAAAAAGGGCTGACCTTATTGTCGAAAGCATGCTCAAGTCGAAGGGCCAACAGCGCATTGCCCTGCTGCGTCCTCTCGCCGGGATCGGCGGCCAAAAGGCGCTCGAGTCCGTAATTGCTGAAACGAAGAGTCGAGATCCGCAGGTTCAGGCCGCGGCGGTTTACACGTTGGCCAATTGGCCGGAATTCCGGGCCGCCGGAACGCTCCTGGAAATGGCCAAAAGCGCGAGCTCCTCGCCCAGTCGCAAGTTCGTTTATCTGGCGCTTCAAGGCTATGTAAGACTCGCGGCAGCATCCGCTGAGCCGGCGGAGAAAAAACTGGCGCTAATCAAGGAAGCCCTGGCGATCGCCCTGCAGCCGGCGGAGAAAAACATCGTCTTGGAAGGGCTGGCTAAGATCAGGACTCGGGAATCACTCTTGATGATCAAGAAATTCCTCGCCGAGCCGACTTTCCGGGAGAAGGCCGCTCGGGAGGCCGCTAAGTGCGCTTTGCCCGCGCCGGGATATGAAGGGATGCCGGGGTTCGACGCTGCCCGGATCTTAAAACAGGCAGCACTATCCATCAATAACGAATACGACCGGGGGCAGGTTGAAAAGTACGCCCACATTTTATTCCTCCAGGAAGGGTTCGTTCCGCTTTTCAACGGAAAAGACCTCAGCGGTTGGAAAGGCTTGGTCAAGGACCCTCCCGCCAGGGCGAAGATGACACTAAAAGAGCTGGAAAAAGAGCAGAAAGTGGCCGACGAGGACATGCGCAAGCATTGGCGGGTCGTCGACGGAACGCTCGTCTTCGACGGCCAAGGTCACAGCCTCTGCACAGCCAAGGATTATGCCGGCTTCGAGCTCTTCGTCGACTGGAAAATCGAGACCGGGGGCGACAGCGGGATTTACCTTCGCGGCTCCCCCCAGGTCCAGATCTGGGACCCGGCCCAGTGGCCCGAAGGATCGGGCGGGCTCTATAACAATAAGCAGGGGCCCTCTAAACCGCTTCGCCCGGCCGACCGTCCGGTCGGTGAATGGAATACCTTCTTTATCCGGATGGAAGGAGAGCGGGTGACCGTTCATCTCAACGGCATTCTCGTGGTCGACGATGTCGCCATGGAGAACTACTGGGAACGGGACAATCCGATATATCCGGCGGGCCAGATCGAGATCCAAGCCCACAGCACGCCGCTTTATTTCAAGAATATCTATCTCCGGGAGATCCCGGAATAATAAATTCTCTCAAGAAAGGAAGGAAAAGATATGGCCACTGAAGGAACACCGACCACTCCCGCAGCCCCGAAGAGGAAACTGGGGCTCGGACTGGGATGCCTGGGCATCGTGATTATCGCCCTTCTTCTCTTTGGGACCTGGGGCGTCGGCCAGTACAATTCTCTCGTCAAGCTCGACCAAAGTGTCCGGTCCCAGTGGGCCCAGGTCGAGAACGTCTACCAGCGCCGGGCGGACCTAGTGCCCAACCTTGTCGAGACCGTCAAGGGAGCGGCCGAATTCGAGAAGGAGACGTTCACGGCCGTGGCCGAAGCCCGGGCCAGAGTCGGACAGATCACGGCCGACGAGAACCTGGTCAACAATCCTGAAGCCTTCGCCAGATTCCAGGAAGCCCAGGACCAGCTCGGCTCGGCCATCTCCCGCCTGCTGGTGACCGTCGAGAAGTACCCGGAACTCAACGCCACCCAGAACTTCCGCGACCTCCAGGTCCAGCTCGAGGGCACGGAGAACAGGATTACGGTCGAACGGCAGCGGTTCAACGAAAGCGCCCAGGCGTTCAACACCAAGCGGATGAGTTTTCCGACGGTGCTCTTCGCCGGTTTCTTCGGCTCGCGCTTCGCCGAGAAGGCCTATTTCAAAGCCCAGGCGGGCGCCGAGACCGCGCCCAAGGTCAAGTTCTGACCGTGCGACGTTATCGGACGGGGCTGCTTGTCTTCGCCGCGCTCCTATGCTTCGGACTGTCCGGAGACAGCGCGGCCGACATCCAGGTCTCGGCATCCCCCAACCGCTGGGTGACAGACACGGCCGATTTACTCACCTCGGAGACCGTCCGGGCGCTCAACCGGAAGCTGGAAGACTATGAAAAGCAGACCGGCCATCAGATTATTGTTTATATCGGCAAGACCACCGGTGGGTCTTCGATCGAAGAATTTGCCGACAAGGCTTTCCAGTCCTGGGCGGTCGGCCGTAAGGGGCTGGATGACGGTGCGGCGCTTTTCATCATGGCTGAGGACCGAAAGATCCGGCTCGAGGTCGGCTACGGCCTGGAGGGCGTCATCCCCGATATCATCGTCGGCCGCATCATCAACGATATCCTGCTGCCCAAGTTCAGGACCGGGGATACGAACGGCGCTGTGAGTGATGCAGTTGCCGCCATTGTCAAGGCGATCTCCGGAGAGGCGGTTCCCACCGGACAAGAACCAGGGGAACATGCGGTCCGAAGAGCGAGGAAAAGCATCGGCCAAACTGTCCTCATCGCCATCGGGATCATCGCCCTGTTGATCCTCTTTATCACCAACCCTTCTCTGGCCGTTTGGCTGCTCATCAGTTTTATGAGCGGCGGTGGTGGAGGCGGCCGCGGCCGGGGGTTCGGAGGCGGCGGTGGTTTCCGAGGAGGAGGAGGCCGGTCCGGCGGCGGCGGCGCCTCGGGCGGCTGGTAGGGAGAGAATCCAATGACCATCATGTCTCGTCGCAGGCTTCTCAAGTGGCTCGATGCCGATAAAATCCGCGGGGCGATCGCCGCCGCGGAGAAGAAGACATCGGGCGAGGTCCGTGTGTCCGTGGCGCCGTTTTTCTGGGGACGGGTCCGCCTTGTCGCCGAGCGCGCCTTCCGGCGTCTGGGAATGACGAATACCAGGGAGCGGAACGGCATCCTCTTCTTCATCGTCCCGGCCAGGAAACGCTTCGTCGTCCTGGGGGATGAAGGGATCCACGCCAAGGTCGGCCAGGAATTCTGGGACAAAATCGCCGAGGCCATGGCCGAACGTTTCCGCAAGGGCGAGTTCAGCGACGGCCTCGTCTGCGGCATCGGAGCGGCGGCTGAAGGTCTGGCCGCCCATTTTCCTCACGACGCCTCCACCGATATAAACGAACTCCCCGACGATATCGATATCGCTAAAACCTAGAGGAACGCCGCCCATCCCATCGGGATTCTATTTCTTGACTTGCTTTCCCCTCCAGGAGTATCTTTTCTGCCAGAGAGGGAAGCCGGAATGCACATGGCCAAAAGGTCTGGCGACCCGTCTTCAACAGAAGGCGGTGCTCTTCCGGGTGGGAACGACTCCCAGTTGTCGGGTTTCCTTGATAAGCTCAGAAAACGAAAGATTATCCAGACAACAGCTGCCTTCATCGGCGGTGGCTGGCTGGTCCTGGAATTTGTCCACTGGATCCTGATCGACCATTATCACATCCACGAAAAATGGCTGGATATCGCTTTCATCAGCCTTCTGGGCGCGTTTCTATGCAATGTGCTCTGGCGCTGGTTTCAGAGTGCCGAGAAACACCCGGGAAATGTCAGAGTCGAGGTCCTGCTCGTTCCCTGGGTCGCCCTCCTGACAATAGCCGTCGACCTGATCCTTATCCTGGAGATCGCCGGTATCCGGGCGAAAGCATGGCCGTTCGTTTTAGTCGCGCTCGGCCTCGGCATCGCCTGGACGGTCTTCAAGTCGCTCCAGTGGGCGGCCCGATTTCCCGAGGCGCGGGAAGATGGCATCAAGGATTTCCTTCCCTTGGAGACGAAACACGAAAAATCGATCGTCGTCCTTCCTTTCAAGAACATCAGCCCCGAGGAGGGTCAGGAATACTTCAGCGACGGGATAACCGATGAAGTTATTTCCGACCTCTCGCGGATCCGCACTCTGCGCGTCATCTCACGAAGCTCGGCGATGACCTACAAGGGTTCAACTAAGACCGTCCCCGAAATCGCCAAGGAGCTCAACGTTCGCTATGTCCTCGAGGGAAGCGTCAGGAAAGCCGGAAATAACCTCAGGATCACGGCCCAGCTCATCGAAGCCGGCCGCGACACTCATCTGTGGTCGGAGAAATTCGTCGGGGATCTGGCCGACGTCTTTGATATTCAAGAGAAGGTCTCGCGGGCGATCGTCATTGCCCTCAAGCAAGAGCTCGCGCCGGACGAAGAACGGACCATTACCGACCGGCCGATCCAGAATCTCCGGGCCTACGAAAGCTATCTGATGGCCCGAAGAGATATGTACCAATGCTCGGAGGAATCCATGGAACGGGCTCTCCAGTCTCTGACCCATGCCCTGGAGATCTACGGCGAGAGTCCTCTCCTCTACGCGGCCATGGGACTGGTCCACCTCCAGCTCTACAACACGGGATTCCGGACGAACGAGGAAACCCTGAAGAAGTCCGAACAGCTCCTCCGCAAGATCATCGCCCTGGAGCCCGAATCTTCCCACCGCTACCATCTCATGGGGACAATCGAGAGGTCCCGGGGGGATCTGCAAAAGGCGGTTCGATCCCTGAAGAAAGCCGCGGACATCGACCCGAATGACCCCGATACCCTGGGCTGGCTCGGGAACCTTCTCTCCTTATACATGGGGCGACCCGAGCTGGGAAAACCGCACATCAAGCGGCTCATCGAGATCGACCCCTTGGTGGCCTGGAATTATTACGTCGCCTCCGTTTACTATTTGGCCAAAGGCAAGATGGACCGGGCACTCTCGATGATCCAGAGAGCGGTCCAGATGGATCCCGAAGACAGAAATTTCAGGTTTTGGGAGTCGTGGTACCTGGCCGCGAACGGCCGGACCAAAGAAGCGATCGATCTTATCAACCGGACGACAGGCGAGAGCCCTCATGATCGTGTCGCCTTGCTGGGCATGCTGTGGAGATGCGCCCTCCAGGGCGAAAAGGATAAGGCACTCCAAGCGCTCACCAAACCAAAGCGGGAGATCCTCTGGAACGACCCCGAAGCTCCCTGGCTCATGGCTGGCTGCTTCGCCCAGCTCGATGAAAAAACCGAGGCATTGTCATGGCTCGAGCGGGCGGCCGCCCGGGGATGGATAAACTACCCCCTGTTTTGCAGGATAGACCCCTTCCTGGCAAGTATCCGGGACGAGGAGCGTTTCCAGAAGCTCATGGAACGTATCAAGCGCGAGTGGGGGCGCTTCGAGGTCTGAAAAGTCGTTCATTCCATGAAACCCGACGAAGCGATTTCGTGAGGAGGGAATATGGCCAAAGCGCATAACATCACTCTGCTCGGAGCCGGGCTCATCGGCACATTCTATACGATGACGATCCAGGGACAGCGGAGCCGTGACCGTATCGGCACCATCTGCGCCCTGACCGAGGACGAAGCTCAAGCCTTCGCCCGCAGGTGGGGAATCCCCAAATGGACGGGCAGCATGGCCAAGGCGGTGAACGACCCGGATTCCGATATCGTCATCATCGGCGTACCCAATTATCTCCATAAAAAGGCCGTGACCCTGGCGGCCAAGGCCGGGAAAGCGGTCCTCTGCACCAAGCCGCTGGCCCGCAGCGCCCGCGAAGCCCTGGAGATCATGGAGATCGTGGACAAGGCCGGTGTGTTCGCCGGCTATCTTGAGGACCTGGTCTATACACCGAAAACTCTGAAGTCTATTGCTTCGGTTAAACGGGGAGCGCTCGGCAAAGTCCTCTGGGTCCGGTCGCGCGAGACCCATTCCGGCCCGCACAGCGCCTGGTTTTGGGACAAGAAATTGGCCGGCGGCGGGGCCATCGTCGACCTGGCCTGCCACTGTATCGAGATCATCCGCAGCTTCATCGGCAAGCGGGTCCGGCCGGTCGAGGTGATGTGCCTGGCCGACACGATGGTCCACCCGATCGCCGCCGAGGACTCCGCCATCGCCCTCATCCGGTTCGAGAACCAGGCGGTCGGGCAGTTCGAGGTGAGCTGGGCCTTCCGCGGCGGCATGGACCTCCGCGACGAGGTGGCCGGAACCGAAGGCACCATCTGGCTCAATCATTTCCTGAGGACCGGTTACGAGATGTTCACGGCGGCCGGCGGCAAGGGGTATGTCGCCGAGAAGGCCGAGAGCGAGACGGGCTGGCTCTTCCCGGTGGGAGACGAGGTCCACGAGCTGGGCTACGTCAACATGTTCAGCGATATGTTCGACGCCCTTGACGCAAGCCGGGAGCCGATAGAGACTTTCCTCGACGGCTACATCGTCAACGCCGTCATGGACGCCTGCTACCGTTCGGCCAGGACCCGGCGCTGGGAATCAGTCAAGCTCGAGCGATGGTATGAGGACGCGAAAAAAGCGAAAGCCCGGCTGGCCAAGAAAAAAGCCAAGGCGAGGTACTCGCTGATCAAGGAAGAGCGGATGCCCGACGGGACGATCAAGCGCCTGCTCCAGGACTGGAAGACCGGCCGTGTCGTCCAGCGGGTCAAGCAGGCATAGGTTAACTCTTACAGTGAATCTATAAGCAACCTCGGTAAGAACACCTAGTTCACTCCTACCGCTTGACGCCTCCGATGGCCCAGTCTATACTTCTTGGCGATGTCAGCAGGTGTCAATTGCTGAAAGCCTATTTAAATAGAATATTCGAGATCGCCGGTCGCGGTGACGACCGGGAAGAAAGCTATTATTCCACGCTGGAACAGCTCATTGAACAATATAAGATTTCTGGCAATAAGCCTCATATAAAGCTGACAACTCTGCCCAAGAAAACCGAGGCCGGAAACCCGGATTTCCGCGTCTGGGATGGCAAACAACATATCGTAGGTTATATAGAAGCCAAAGCTCCCACAACAAAAAACCTTGACGATATTGAAAATACCAAACAGCTAAAACGTTATCTCCATACCTTTCCGAACATAATTTTAACGAATTTTTTTGAATTTCGACTCTACAGAAACGGCGCTTTGACCGACTCGGTTCAGATAGCAAGACCTTTTATAGTTCATAAGCTAAAAACGATTCCCCCGGCAGAAAACGAATCTGAATTCTCTACACTTCTCGATAAGTTCCTGTCTTTTTCCCTCCCCAAAGTCTATGAAGCCAGGGCTCTTGCCGTCGAATTGGCCAAAAGGACCCGATTCTTGCGGGATGAAGTCATTGCTCAAGAGCTGGAGGAAGAAGCCGGCAAAGGAACAGGACATATTTCAGGGTTTTATGAGGCTTTTCGCACATTTCTTATCGGCGGGCTTTCCCAGGAGGATTTCGCAGATCTTTATTCTCAAACGATTGCCTATGGCCTCTTCGCAGCCCGAACCCGCTCAGAGACTGGTTTTAACCGAAAGCTCGCTTATGATTTTATTCCCCAGACGATAGGGATTCTAAGGGAGGTATTCAAGTTCATCTCCCTTGGGGAGCTACCACCCCAGATGGAATGGATCATCGACGATATTTCCGAGGTTCTGGCTGTTACAGATGTCGGCAAAATCCTCCACGACTATTTTCGCGACGGAAAGGGAAAGGATCCGATCGTCCATTTTTACGAGACATTTCTTGCCGAATATGACCCAAAAACGAGAGAGAAAAGGGGCGTCTATTACACCCCGGAGGCGGTTGTCTCTTATATTGTCCGGTCCCTTCATTACATATTGAAACAGCATTTCAAAAGACCTGACGGGTTAGCCGGAGAAAACGTGACCGTCCTGGACCCGGCCGCCGGCACTCTCACATTCCTGGCCGAAGCCGCCAAGTTGGCGACGGAAGAATTTGTCTCCAGGTATGGAGAGGGGGCAAAGGCCGACTTTATTAAGGACCACGTCCTTAAAAATTTCTATGCTTTCGAGTTGATGATGGCCCCCTATGCCGTGGGCCATCTGAAAATATCGTTATTGCTTGAAGAATTGGGCTACAAACTCCAGAAAGACGATCGATTCCAACTCTATCTGACCAACACATTAGAGATGGAGGAGCTGGCCCAATCAGAACTTCCCGGCATGGCCTCTCTTTC
>JBAQGA010000034.1:0-4783 GCA_049287565.1 Candidatus Aminicenantales bacterium | reverse complement strand
GGTCTATCATCTTGTTCAGGAATTAGGACCGCCGCCAAGAGGACGCAGGTATTGGAATTACTGGGAGGGGGCCCTGAAGGAATGGAAGCGAAAATATAAGGGGAAAAAACCCCAAACAGTGCAGGGCTTGCGAGGTATTTACGAAAGAAATCTCAGAAATCGCGAGCCTTAGCTCACTTCGGAGGCTCAGTGACGAAAACCTGTGCAGAAAAAATTGACGGGATTATTGACGTGATTGAACGGGAAAGCCTTAGAAAACCGTAGAACGCTGAGGACGGTTTTCAGGGGAAATCGGATTTATCAGGGGAACCTGGACGCTTTAAGAGTCCGCTGCTCTACCTATTGAGCTAACGGGCCATAAAATCCTCATTAGTTTAGATGACTCCTCCCCCGTTGTCAAACGCCCGGAGAATTCAGGGGAAACGTACCAAATTCAAGAGAATTTGACTACATGTCCCCGAATTCTCCCGCGTTTATAATTGCGCTTAATGGGCCGGTTTCTTTATAATAGGTGCAGAGCGAACACGGCCATGGACCTGAACATCCTCATCCTTGTCATTCTCATCGGCGCCGGTCTCGTCCTCCTCTTCCTCCTTTATCTCGTCGTGCGCTCCGTCAAAACCTCCTCCAAGCAGATCGAAGACCTGAAGCGCTCCCAGGCGGAAAATCCCGCCCTCTCCCTGATGCAGCAGCAGATCGGCCAACTCACCCAACAGGTCAACCAGCAGCTCCAGAGCATGAGCAGTCAGTTCCAAAAAACGACAGGGGACATCGGCCAGACACTCGGGAACGTCCAGGGCCACCTGGGCAAAGTCGAGGGCGCGACCAGGGAAGTCCTGGAAAAGGCCAGGAGCATCGCCAGCCTCGAAGACCTCCTGCGCGCGCCCAAGTTCCGGGGCGGCATAGGCGAGTTCTTCCTCGGAGACCTGCTCGGCCAGATCCTGCCCCAAGCCTGCTTCTTTCTCCAGCACCGTTTCAAGAGCGGCGAGAAGGTCGATGCGGCCATCAACATCAACGACCGCCTGGTTCCCGTAGACGCCAAGTTCCCATTGGAGAACTTCAAAAAATACATCCAGGAGGCCGACGAGAAAGCCAAGGAGGCCCAGCGCAAGAAGTTTGTGGTCGACGTCAAGAAGCACATCGACGACATCGCCACAAAGTATATCCTGCCGGAAGAGGGCACCTACGACTTCGCCCTAATGTACATCCCGGCAGAAAACGTCTACTACGAGACTATCCTTAAGGACGAAGCCTTGGGTGAGGAGCGCGGCCTCTACAGCCACGCCATCCGGCGACGGGTCATCCCCGTATCTCCAAACTCTTTCTTTGCCTATCTCCAAGTGATCGTCTATGGGTTGAAGGGCATGGAGATCGAAAAATCGGCCCATCTGATCTATCAGACGCTGACCCAGCTGCGCGGCGACTTGGCCCGCTTCCAGGGCGAGTTCCAGACCCTGGGGACTCATCTAGGCAACGCCAAGACGAGGTTCGATGAGGCGGAAAAACGGCTAGGAAAATTTTCCGACCGGCTCGATCTCGTCTCGGAAGGACGCCCGGCGGAGCTCACCGCGGCGGCAAAAACGGAGGACACTAGGGATTAGATATTTGCGGCGATGTTGTCAAACGTCTTCAACATCTCGGGGCTGCCGATGAAAATAAAGATATCGTTTTCCTGGATGACCCGGTCCGGAGCCGGGTTGAACTCATAATCCCCCGTCTTTCCCTTTCGCACGGCCACGAGGAGCGCGCCGGTCTTCTCCCTGACAGCGGACTCCCGGATGGTTTTCCCCGCCAGCGGCGACTCCTTCCCTACCTCGACCTCCTCGACCCGGAGGACACGGTCCTTGCCGTATAGCATCTTATCGAGGAAGGTGACGACCGCCGGCCGGACCATGTCCGAGACCATGCGCATGCCGCCGATAAAGCTGGGGGAGACGACACTATCGGCTCCGGCCTTCCTTATCTTGCCGTGCGACTTCAAGTCGGTTCCTTTGGCGATGATCCTGGCTGTAGGATTAAGGCTCCGGGCCGTAATGGTGACGAACAGGTTGGCTTCGTCGGAGGGCAGCGAAAGGAAAATTCCTTTAGCCAGTCTCACGCCGGTCCTCTCGAGGACCTCGTCCTCGGCCGGGTCATCCAGTACATACAGGAAATTCCCGAGGGAAGCGAGCTTCTCGATTTTTTCCTTGGAGGGCTCGATGACGACGAAATCGCGCTCCGTCAGGATGAGCTCGCGGATGACCGTCTGGGCGGTTTCGTCGCTTCCGCAGACGATATAGTGGTCCTTGAGCTTGGCGATATCCTTTCCCATGCGTCTTCTCCCCAAGATGTTTTTGAGTTCGCCCTCGACGATGAAAGCGGTGATCGATGAGACCGCGAAGGCGATCGTCCCCAGGCTGACCATGATGAAGAGGATGTTGAAAATGCGGCCAGCCGGGCTGTGGCTGAGGTCGACGACCTCGCCGTAGCCGATGGTCGAGATGGTGATGGCGGTCATGTAGACGCACTCCAGGAGGCTTGTCTCCGGCCCGCCGAAGAACTTGAACCCGATAACGCCGACCAGATAGACGATCGCGAAGACGATGAGCGAGACATAGATCCGTTTTCGGTTATCCATGGGCTCCGTCACCTTTTCTCATCGCCCCCCATTATAGTCGATCCGGTTGACATTTTCAGCTAGAAAATATCTCATAAGCGCGGCCGACGATAGAAGGGAGTTCGGAGCGGAGAGCGTCGCTTGCACGAGGAGGACCGGGCATGAAAACTTGGAAGGATGATCTGAAGGAATTCTTCGAAGAGGGTGAAGTCGAGAAGACCCGGAAGAAGAGGGACGCCGAGCTCAGGTCAAAGACCAAGAAATTCTATTCATCGAGAGTCCAGCCGGCGTTCAAGAAGCTGAAGAAAGAAGTGGAGCGATACGGACGGGAGGTGAGAATCGCCGTCAGCGAAAACTTCGGCGCCATCGAAGTGGAGTTCGAGGGCCGGTTGGAACTCAACTACCAGGTCAAGGTCCGAGATATTCACCCCTACCTGGAAATTCGTTATCAGGATGCCTCGGGGAACGGGATCTGGGCGGAAGGGACCTTCCGGGAAGGGGTTCAAAAAGCCGACATTTCCAGTCTCTCCACCGAGGAGATCATCCAGAACTTCCTACGGGAATACAAATCAAGGCTGTGGATTTTATATAAAAAGCGCGCCTGACAGGGGTCGAACCTGCGACCTACGGATCCGGAGTCCGTCGCTCTATCCACTGAGCTACAGGCGCGCGAGAGAACAATATTACCCTATCGGAGAGCGGATGTAAATCGGCAGGGGCAAGCTACAATACGGCCACAATTTTTAGGAAAGGCTTAAAACTGAATTTCTATTCTTATTGATAACAAATAGATTGAGCAATCTCCAAAGGCCCAAGAGCGACGGATGGGAAATCCGGTGATCTAAGAAAATTGATCCCAGCGAATACTATGGCCTAAGCCCCGCCAGCCTCTTTCTGGCAATCTTCACATCAACTATTCTAGGATTGGCGCCCTCACAGAAGTTGGAGAACCTTTCGTAATTTTCTAGCCATGTAAACAGAAACAGAAAAGAACCTTAATATAAAACGTTGTCTTCACCGAGCTCCTTTATACGTTCGTTGACGACTTCAAGGATTAGGTCTCTCCGGAGGAGGACAGCTTCAATTTCCTTATCTGTCAAGTATTCTCCGACATTATCCCTGATAAGTTCAAAATTCAAGGACTTCAACTTTTCGACAAAAGCGCGGGGAAGCTCTTTCATGACTTTTGGGCCCTCTTTATGTTTCTCGGTGTAAATGAGGTTTTTTGTGAATTTATTGGATGTCCGGAAAGAGCGGGAGTGGTCGGGAAGAATTATCCGCCAGTCTTCTGTTATGAAAATATTCCCCGCATGTCGGTCTTCATTGCCAATCAAGTTATCAAAAGCCCACCGCAAGTAAGTAGCCCTATTGTACGGGAAGACTTTATAAGAGGGAACCTTAATTTTCTGCTCATTTTTATGCTTGGCTTTTATCCAATAATCCACCCATAGTTGACAAGAACCTCGCTGTTCCATAAACCTTCTTTCAACTGTCGGCGAGATCATGTTCAAATCCAGATACTTATCTAACCGATAAGCTGCGATTTCCCATCTCCAGTTCTCAATAATTCCCCCCATTCGGCCTTCTGCGTTTTTCCAGAGGGCCTTTCTTGTAACCCCATCTTTTTCTAAGGTCAGTTCTCAAGGTTCAGTGACGGCTTCTCGACTTTCCTGTTGTTTCTGCCCGATAACTTTAGCTGTTTTGAGAAATTCTTCCCATTTTTCTCTTTCTGCGACTTCTTCTGGAGTGAATTGCGCTATAGATTGGAAGCTAAATCCTAAGACGAATAGGAACGTGAAAAAGGAGATAAGTCTTATTTTCATTCATCCCTCCTATTTTATATAGATTTTCTGACTAGATTATCTGAATGACTATTCAAAACGATACATTAATACAAAACTTTATCTTCTCCGTTTTCTTTTATCATTTCATCAATTTCTTTTAGGAGAAGCTCCTTTCGGGCGAGAATTGCCTCTATCTCTTCATCTTCCAGATAGGAACCAACAGCTTCTTTGAGGTTATCGAAGTTCAAGGCTCTTATCTTTTCCACAAAAGCCCGGGGAAGTGTCCTGAATAACTTGCGTTCCTTGATACCTTTCTTTCCATAGACGAGGTTCTTGGTGTATTTCTTAGAGGAACGGAAACTGCGAGAATGGTCGATGAGTATCATCCTCCAATCCTTGGTGT
>JBAQGA010000033.1:0-8302 GCA_049287565.1 Candidatus Aminicenantales bacterium | reverse complement strand
TCTCTGCCAAATCTTCAGGTGGTTGTCGGCGATGTTCATCTCCGAGACGGGATGAACGAGTTCGCCCTTCTCAAAGAGCTGTCCCGTGATCCCGATCGATGTATCGCCCGTCGTGGAATTGGAGTTCCCGCCGATGAAACCGGTGATGAGGATGCCGCGGCCCAGGCCCTTCATTATTTCCTTGACCGAGCGCTTTCCCGGGGGGATGATCAGGTTGCTGGGGCTTCCCGTTGTCGGCTCCCAGCCCAGCTTCCGGCCGTAGTACCAGTCGACGTAGAACTCTTTCAGGATACCGGCGTCAATCATGACCCTTTTCTTGAGGGTCATCCCTTCGCCGTCGAACGTCCCGCTGCCCAGGGCGCCGGGAATGAACGGGTCGTCAATGAGAGTCAGCTCCTGGCTGGCCACTTTCTGACCCTTCTTATCAGCCAGGAAGGACTGCTTCTGCTGAATGCTCCGGCCGAACATAGCCTGCAGGAACCCGCCGCCGAACCGGCTGACGACGCGGTTCTCGATGATAACCGGCAGCGTTTCCGTCTTGATCTTTTTTGCGCCGAGTAGGCTCAGCGTGCGTTCCGCCGCCTCGATGCCGATGTCTTCAGCCTTGGGCAGCGCCTTGCGGCTCAAGGTCACAGCCCCGGCGTCTTCCGCCGGCCTCCGGTCGCCTTCGTCCCGGGCCGTCATCTGGACTCCGCCGAAGAAAACCGAAGCTTCCTGGTAGCCATCGAAGCCGTTGCTGGCCATCAGGAGTTGTTCGGAGCGGCTGTCATAGCCGCGCGCGGTGGCGGAGATGACCTTGTCTCCGCCTTTGGCCAAACAGCTCTCCTCCATCGCCTTGACGAAGCTGTGCCGGCTCTCAGGAGTCACTTTCTCATAATCGGGATCGTACTGTCTGAGGTCGACCGTCGCCCGGCCCTGGTAGTATTTCGGGTCGGGGAGGATCCGGAAGGGGTCTTCGGCCAGAAGCTTGGTCGAGACGACGGCGTTTGCGATAAAGGTTTTTAGGGATTCGGGACGCAGGTCCGAGGTACTCTGGCTGGAATACCGCTTGTTGACAAAGATTTCGACCCGCAACCCTTTGGTCGACGCTTCCTTGATATTTTCAGGCTTGCGGTCTCGGTAGCTGATCTCGACGAAACGCTCGCCGCCGATGGAGACGCGACAGTCGTCCGCACCGGAGGATTTGCCGATTTTGATCGCCCGCTCCGCCAGGTCATACAGTTCTTGTTTCATGGTCGTCCTCCTCTCCTCAGCCTCTGACTCCGCCGACGGTCAACGATTTGACCAAGGCGCTCGGCTGGCCGAAGCCGACGGGAGCCGCCTGTCCGGCCTTGCCGCAGGCTCCGGCGCCACCCTCATAAAACTCGAAGTCATCGGCCAGCATGGTGATGTTGGCAAGCATCTTCGGACCGTTGCCCATGATGTTGACGTCTTTGATGGGGGCGCCGAGCTTCCCGTTTTCGATCAGCCGACCCTGGGAAACATAGAAAGCGAAGTCGCCTTCGCCGATCTTCACCTGGCCGTTGGCGACATCCTCGACATAGATGCCCTTGCCCGCGGCTTTGATGACATCCTCAGGCGAGGCTTCCCCGGCAAGCATATAGGTGTTGCGCATCCGCGGGATGACGTAGTTCTGGTAATCTTCCCGGCGGCCGTTGCCCGTCGGTTTCACGCCGTAGAACTTGGCCGAGATCTTGTCATGGAGGTAGCCGGTCAGGATGCCCTTGTCAACCAGGATGGTCTTCTGCCCCGGCGTGCCTTCGTCGTCGAAATTGATGGATCCGGTAAGATTGGGGATCGTGCCGTCGTCGATGATGGTCACAAAGGGCTCGGCGACCTTCTTGCCGATCATGGTGCAGTAGGTCGAGATCTTCTTCCGGTTGAAGTCGGCCTCCATCCCGTGGCCGATGGCTTCATGGAGCAGAACTCCGGTGATGCCCGGGCCGAGCACAACGGGCATCTCGCCCGCCGGAGGCTGGATGGCCTCGAACAGGATGAGCGAGCGGTCGACGGCCGTCTGGGCCAGCTTATCCATGAGCGCTGGAGTGTAATAGGAAAACTCTCGCCGTCCGCCGAAGTTCCAGCCGGACCGTTCCCGCTTGCCGTTCTTCTCGGCGACCACGGTCGCAGCCATATAACTTCGCGGCTGCAGATCCTCGGCCTTGACTCCGTCGCTCGTCACCACCAGAATACGTTTCTGCTGGTCGTGGAAAACGACATTGACCTTGATCACCAAGGGCGAGCGGGCGAAGCATTTGTCGTTGACCGACTGGACGAGGGGAAGCTTAGCGTCGAGAGGCACGGAAGAAAACAGGATTTTCACGGGATAATAATTCCTCGTCTTCAGAACGACGAACTCCCTGGTCGGTTCTTTGCCCGAGGCGTCGGCGATCGTGGCGGCCGTCGAAGCGGCGGCCCGCATGGCCTTTTCGCTCAACTCCTGGGTGAATCCGTAGCCGACCTGGTCACCTTTGACTGTCCGGATGCCGACGCCAAGGGCCACATCGGATGCCGCCCGGTTGACCTTCCCATCCTCAAGAATAAGGTAGTTGCTGATGGTGTGCTCGAAGAAGAGGTCGGCGAAATCGCCGCCTCTGGCCAACGCCTCGGCCAGAACCTTGCGGCACATGGCATCAGTGATGCCGAATTCCCGTTCAAAATAGCCAGCGGCTTCGGCCTGAGCGAAGGAGTACCATCCCCTGGACAGGATCGTCGGGACGGCAATCGTTGCCGCGGCCGCCGTGGCGCCTGTTTTAAGAAAAGAGCGCCGCGTGATCTTTTTCATAGAAACCTCCCAAAGATAATTCAACGGCATATCTCTATTAATACGAAAGACCCCCGAAAAAGTTGCCACAATTCTGTTGATTCTCTTATAGAATTATCTCGATAGTGGGATGGGCAATTTGGGAAAATTGTTCATAGTGATAGCCAGCCATAAGAAGAAATTCACATCTCTTATTGATATTTCGGCGTGATTTTAAGGATAATCGGACAGAGTGGTTGAAATCGTTCAGTTCTTTGTCATCTGCGTGCTCTGATCGAGAGGAGGAAGAGGATGAAACGCCGTCATTTTTTGAAATCATTGCCTGTCGCCGTCGCCGGCGTCACCGGCTTCCCGACGATCGTCCGGGCCTCGGCCCTCGGGCGGTCGGGGGGTGTCGCCCCCTCCAATCGCATCGTTATGGCGGGCGTCGGGTTCGGCATGATGGGTATCCCTAACATGGAATCCCTCCTGGGTAAGGAGGAGGTTCAGTGGGTGGCGGTCTGCGACCTCGACAAGAATCATTTAGCCGAGGCCAAGTCCCTCGTCGATCAAAAATACGGGAACAGCGACTGCGCCGCCTACTCTGATTTCCGCGACCTCCTGCTCCGCCGGGATATCGACGCCATCTCGATCGCCGTGCCCGACCACTGGCATGCCATGCTGTCCATCGCTTCCGCCCGGGCCGGCTGGGACATCTACGGCGAGAAACCATTCTCCCATAGCCTGCGCGAAGGCCGGGCCATGTGCGACGCCATCAAGCGTTACGGCCGCGTTTGGCAGACCGGCTCCTGGCAGCGTTCGGTCGAGAAATTCCGTCCCGCCTGCGAGCTCGTCCGCAACGGCCGCATCGGCCGGGTGCTCAGGATCGAGGTCGGCCTGCCCGAAGGGCATCACGACTTCGCCCGGACGTTCGGCCAGGAGGCTATTACCCCGCCGCCGCCCGAACTCGATTACGAGCAATGGATCGGACCGGCGCCCTATGCCCCCTACTGCAAGGCCCGCGTCCACATGAACTGGCGCTGGAACATGGACTTCGGCGGCGGCCAGCTCATGGACTGGATCGGTCACCACGGCGACATCGGCCACTGGGGCATGGGCTGGGACCTCACCGGACCGGTCGAGGTCGAGGGCCGCGGCGAGTTCCCGACGAGCGGGATCTACAACAGCGCCCTCCGTTACCGCGTGACCGCCACCTACGCCGACGGTACCCCGATGGTCATCGCCGGCGGCCATCCGGATATTCGGAGCGGCACCAAATGGATCGGCGAATACGGCTGGGTCTATGTCGACCGGGGCAGGTTCGAGACCTATCCGCAGGACCTCGTCGACGAGGTCATCGGCCCGAACGAGATCAGGCTCTACAAGAGCACCGACCATTACCGGAACTTCCTCGATTGCGTCAAGAGTCGCGCTTCGACCATTACCCCGGCCGAGGTCGCCCACCGCTCGGCCAGCGTCGGCCACTTGAGCGTCGTCGCCATCGAGCTGGGACGCAAGATCCGCTGGAACCCGGCGACCGAGACGATCATCGACGACCCCGAGGCCGAGCGCTTGCTCAGCCGGGCTTACCGGAAGCCCTGGATTCTCCCCCAGTGAGTCGGCGAAGGAAGACGAACATGAAAACACAAAAGAAAACAGTTTTGGGCGCGGCGCCGGCCGTCGTATTCTTGCTTTTCCTGCTTTCGACGCTTCTCTCCCCCGTTCTCAGCGCTCAGGATGCTGCGACTCCCATAAAAACGCTCATCGTCACCGGCCAGAACTACCACGATTGGAAGATGACGAGCGCCGTCCTCAAACAGATCCTCGAGGACACCCGTCTTTTCTATGTGGACATCGCCGTCAGCCCGCCGGCCAAGGCCAGGATGAGCGGTTTCCGCCCGAATTTTTCGGCCTATGAGCTTGTTGTCCTTGACTACAGCGGTGACGCCTGGCCGTCCGCCACGCGAAAAGCATTCGTCGAATACGTCAAGAACGGCGGCGGAGTCGTCGTCTACCATTCGGCCAACAACACCTTCCCGGAATGGCCGGAATACAACGAGATCATCGGCCTGGCCGGCTGGGGAGACCGCACCGAAAAGGTCGGACCCTACGTCTATTGGAAGGACGGCCGGATCGTCCGGGATGCCGAGCCGGGGGTCTGCGGTTACCACGGCCCAGAACATCCTTTTCTGATCATCAACCGGGACACGACTCACCCCATCACGACGGGCCTGCCGCCCCGCTGGATGCATGCCGGCGATGAACTCTACGGCCTGCTCCGCGGCCCGGCCAAGAACCTGACCGTGCTGGCGACGGCCTATTTCGCGCCGGAAGAAAGCGGCACCGGACGCGATGAGCCCGTGCTGTTCACCGTCAATTACGGTGCGGGCCGCGTCTTCCACACCGTGCTCGGGCATGCCCGGCCGGAAGCCCCCCATCCGGCCCTCGAGTGCGCCGGGTTCATCGTCACCTTCCAGAGGGGCGCCGAGTGGGCGGCCACGGGAAAAGTGACCCAGAAAATCCCCGCCGATTTCCCCGCCACTAACCGCGACTATACGACCCCGGAAGACGTCCGCCGCTGGCCGGGATACCGCCCTCCTTCGCTCGAAGCCATCCTCAAGGACCTGGATTCGTTCGAGCACAGCAAGAACGAGGAGCTCATCTATCGCCTCAGAGAGTACATTTTGAATCACCGAAACATTG
Organism: Candidatus Aminicenantales bacterium; assembly: GCA_049287565.1. Lineage (GTDB taxonomy): Bacteria > Acidobacteriota > Aminicenantia > Aminicenantales > UBA8522 > UBA8522. The sequence continues at coordinate 2,856 of JBAQGA010000033.1, read as the reverse complement.
AGGAAGCGCGGGCCGATAGTGAAAAAACGCTGTTGGGATTTCTGGTCATGAGCAAGAACCTCGGCGCCAAGCTGGCCGTTTGCCGGCAGCTCCGGCTCATCGGGAGTGAAAAATCGGTGCCGACGCTCGAAAAATTGCTCCTCCAGGACGAGACCTCGGACATGGCCCGGTACGCGCTCGAGAAGATCGCGGGCCCGGCCGCCGATAAAGCCCTGCTCGGGGCTCTGAACACGGCGCTAGATGAAACCAAGCTCGGGATCATCTCCTCCCTCGGGGAGCGGAAGACACAAGAAGCGATCAAGACTTTGGCCTCTCTCCTCGACGACCGGGACGCCGCGATCGCCTCTGCATCCGCCGTCTCCCTTGGGAAGATCGGCGGCCGGGAAGCGGCCGGCGTCCTCGCCGAAGCCTTTGACAAGGCTCAGGAATCGCTCAAGACCAAGATTGCTTTTTCCCTGCTGCGCTGTGCCGAGGAATTCATGGCCTCAAGGGATTACCCTTCGGCCGACGGAATCTTTGATAAGATCCTGAATCCGCAGCCGCCCCTTCTCCCCGTCGTCCTTCGACAGGCGGCCCTCAAGGGGAGGATCATGGCCGCCGAAAGAGAAGAGGCCGTCCGCATGATCATCGACACCCTGGCCCGCGGCCCGGAGGAAATGCACCCACCCGCGATCGGCCTGGTGCCGGTCGTCCTCAAGGAATCCGAGATCGCCCCGGTCCTCGATCTCCTGATGAAGATCCCGGAGACCAGCCAGGTCCAGTTACTCGCGGTCCTGGTGAACTACCCAAAAGAAGCCGTCCAGGCCGCCGTCTCGAGCGCCGCCGCAAGCCCCTCTCAGGTCGTCCGGACCGCCGCGCTGAGAGCCCTGGCGAATGTGGGCGATGCCGCGACCGTCCGGTTTCTGGTTGAGCGGGCGGCCGGCTCCCCGGGCGAGGAGCAGCTCGCTGCCCGCTCCAGCCTGGGCACGCTCCCGGGAAAGGACGTCGACGAGACCATCCTTTTCGGCCTGGCCGCCTTTCCCGCTGAATCCGTCAAGACAGAGCTCATCAAGGCCGTCGGCGAGCGGCAGATCTCCGCCGGAAAGCACCACCTGATGACTCTGGCCGGGTCGGGTTCACTCCGGAACAGCCTGGAGGCCGTCAAAGCCCTGCGGGCCATCGCCTCGCCTGCGGATATCCCCGCCCTGTTGGGCATTCTTCTGGAGATGAACGATGAGACGGTTCAAGAAGAGATGGAGAACACGGTCGCCACACTCGCCCGGAAGGCCCGCGATCCTTATTCTCGGGCTTTAGCGGTCGAGGATTTGCTGGCGCCCCAGCCGAATTCGAAATCGCAACCGGTAACCGATCTTAAGAACCGTTGTCTTCTCTATAGAACCCTGGGCAAGATCGGCGACGACAGCTCCTTGACCCTCTTGCGCGCCGCCCTCCAAGAAGAGAATGCCGCGATCCAAGACGCCGTTATCCGGGCGCTGGCCGATTGGCCGAACCCCACCCCTCGCGAAGACGTACTGGCTATCGCCCGAAGATCGAAGGACCTGACTCATCAGGTGCTTGCGCTCCGCGGCTATGCCCGGATGATCGGGTTGGAGAAATACCAGTCGCCCGAAGCGGCAGTGCAGTCTCTCAAGAGCGTTCTCGAGCTGGCGACGCGGCCGGAGGAGATAAAATTGGTCCTCGGGGCGTTGCCCGACTTTGCCTGCCGGGAGTCGCTTGCCCTGGCGGAGTCGCTTCTGCACACCGACGGCGTCCGGGAAGAGGCCGAAGCGGCCGTCACTGCGATCAAAGAAACCCTTAAAAACTGAGAAGGGTTCCTCTCAGTTATTTGCATTCCCTCCACCTTGCCCTGTTCGCAGTCGCCCACCAATTTGACGACCCGGTCTGGGCCAGCCGCGAGGTGTTCGACCTGTTCCCGCGAAGTGTCTGAACAACCTTGAAGACACCGTCGAGGAAGCGAAAGAAACCTTCACTTAAGAGCTTTGCGTAAAAATGCATCCTTAGAGAAGGCAAGTCGAGGGGCAACGATTGACAATGCCGAAAGCCAGCGATATATTTCCGCCCTGTCAGAATAAGGAAACGCGACAAATGAAGCAATCGCGCGACGACGATCTGCTCAGCTTCCTGATCCGATCAGCCGATGAGAAGACGCTCAGGAGGCTCATTCTCCATCTATCCAATGCGGACATCTTGATCCGTCGCCGTTGTCTTGATTTCCTGCTTCGATCTTTAAGACTCCCCGATGATGAAGCAAGCGCGGCGGAAGCGGAGAGCGCGTTGGCGCTGTGGGAAGAGCTCGAGGGCGACCTGGCAGAGCTGGATGAATACGGAGGGGCCGATGACGAAACGACAGACCATGTGAGCAGTTTGCTATACGAGCTTGCCAAGAAACTCAGCAAGAAAAAGATTCCACGTCAGGGCCGGCGGAAGATCCTGGAAAACGTTCTGGCCTACATTCAAAGCGGCAACGCAGGCTTGGATGACGACCTGTATGAAGTGGCTTACGCCTCCTGCCATGACGATGAGGACAGGCGTCACCTTGCCGGACGTTTTGAGGCTCTGGGCCAGGATTGGCCTCTGGAGCACGCCCGTCGCATCTACCGCGACCTCAAGGACCGTGAGAAGTACCTCGAGCTGCGTTTGCGCAAAATGATCTATGGGGGTGACTACCACGACCTCGCCACTTTCTATTGGGAACAGGGCGAGCGCGAAAAGGCTCTTGAGGTAGGACGGGGCCTGCGTCATAAAAGTGGGGTAAATCACGCGGCTCGGGACTCCCAGTAGTCTTCGAGCCGGTTGGATTTCATCACACAGCGCAGGGCAAGGATGGCGTTGGCGCCGCGGACAGTCCACTCCATC
>JBAQGA010000032.1:0-6360 GCA_049287565.1 Candidatus Aminicenantales bacterium | reverse complement strand
GTCCTGGCCTGCCGGGTGGGGCTTCACCGCGATGTCAAGTTCGAAGGTATGGCGGACTATGTGGCTTCGATCCTGAAGGCCAAGAAGACCAACCGCGGTCTGTTTATTCATGTCGATATCACCAACGGTCTGATCGATGAGACCTGGCCCGAAACGGACGTCAACGAGATATACGGGCTCTTTAATGCCAGGAAAACAGGGTGACTGATGCCGGAAAAGACAAGACCGTATGACGCTCCCCGCGGGTTCGACTGGTCGGCCGGGGTGAGGGAGGGAAGCTATTCTCACCCCTGGAATCACCTGAACCGGGTATTCCCATGGACACCAGATGTTTTTATCATAGAAGCGAAAATATTCGAACAGGCACCTGCACGGGCAGGTACGGCGAAGAGGTCATCCCATGGCCGAAAAGCGGAAAGACTGGAGAATCAAAGAAGAGAACAGGGTCGTCATCGAATTCGCTCCGCCGGGAGTCCCAGGCGACGGCTTCCCGGCCAATGCGTTTACCAAGGATCTTTCCCTCACCGGCGCCCGCATCTGGACGGACAGGCTTTATCCGTTGAACTCGAAACTCAAGTTGATACTCTATCTTTCACGCTCGAGGCAGATCATCCGGATCTGCTCGACCGTCAGGTGGATGAAAGGCAGCGCTGAAGGCCTGTACGAGATGGGCGTCCAATTTCAGCCGGGAATCCCCGACGCCGTGATCGCCCTGATCAACCATATTTACAGCAAAGACCAAGGGATCCCCACGGTCATCGACGCGGGGCGCACCGTCTAGTCGAGCCTTAGCCTTTGTGAGCTCGAATCCCCGCCCGTATGCTTCAGTCAGAAGGGAGGGATTCAGGGGAAATAATGTGACAAAATCGGGCATAATCGGACATTTCATGAAAACCTGTTGACAAGGAGGAACCATGGGCTTATGTAATGGTAGCCAGTAGCAGTTTATTGCCGGAAGCACGAGAAGGTGGCTGCAGGAGGGCGGGTTGGCCCTCCCAGACCTTGCCTAATATTTAATTATCGCTGCTCCGCACTTCCATCCGAAGACATATCGCCCCCCCCGCCGGATTATTTTTCCACCGGAAAGCGTCTTAGCCCACACGTTTACGGGACGGATGAGTCGGTCTATTTCGTGATGACGCGGCCCTCGTGGTTGATCCAGACCCGTTCCTTGCCGTCTTCGCTCTCCAGGAAGGCTTCCCATTGGTTCGCGGTCACTTCTATCCGGGGCGGCCATTTATAACCCTGGACTCTGATCTCACCGGCGCCGAGGTCGGCCAGGCGCTCGGTGTATCCGGCATGATTTAGAAAGTAGGTCTTCTCTCTGTAATAGACTTGTCTCAAGGCCCACTTGGCCTCTTCTTCCGGCCGGCTGCGAAAGGTGTCCTTACCCTCCCCCACCATCCGGTTCGAAAACTGCACATACCCCCACAGCTCGGGATAGTGGATGTTGATGAGGCCGGTCGGCGCCCAGACCCAATTGTCCTCGGGCAGGGGCTTGCCCGTGGCGGGATCCGTCACCTTCGTCGATTTCCCATCCTTGACCTCGACGCGATACTCGACCCGGGAGAAGTTCACCCGCCACTGATCACCGGCCCGGGGAGGCTTCTTGTCGGGAGCACATTCTTGCAGGACCTTCCAGGGCATGGCGATCTCAACACTCCAGCTTCTGTCTTTGTCCCTGGGCTGATTGATCGTGCCGTCACAATAGATCTTTGTCTTCAAGTCCTGGATATCCCAGGCGTGGACGGCAGGGCCGCCGTCCCGGTAGGGCTTGACCAGGAGCAGGTCCCACTCCGTACCGAAGGCGTTGACTTCGAGCTCGTAATAGAGGTGGGTGCTGCCGGCAGGGTCGATGAAGACCTCGAAGTCGTTATCATAGAAGATGATCGAATCGCGTTTGGTGAGTGTCGCCCAGATATCCGGCTCCTCCAGTTCGGCCCCGAGATAGAAATGGTCGTCGTCCCAGAGCATCTTGGCGCGGGTTTTGAACCGCGGCTTTGGCTTGAGCGCACCTTCGATATCCATGAAGAGTTCCGTCCAGCTCGCTTTTTTCCAGGCCGGATCATCCAATTGTCCGTCTATCGTCAGAAGCTGCGGCGCCCGATAGCAGATATAGTGCGGCGGAGCGAACGGGATCTTGGGCTCGGGGAACGCTTGGGCCGAGGACGTCTGAACCCTGGCAAATCCCCAAGACCAAAACGCGGAGATTGTGACTGTGGCGACTATCGTTATGAAGACAGGGCAATGGACGAAGATGGTGAGATTTCGGGCCTTTTTCATCGCTCCCTCCCAGCAAAAGTTTGAGGAAAATTAGGGGGAAAATTGGGGACATGAACCGAATTTCTTAATTCGGTATCGTGTCCCCTAATTTTCCAAAAAAACTCCCCTCCCCCGGTGGGAGGGGATAGAGGGGAGGTGGGCATCTTTATTATAATCACCCTCTCCCCGACCCTCTCCCATCCAGGGAGAGGCTACCTAATTTCCCATGTCCCCTAACTCTTTCCATACCTAGTCCGGTAGGTTTTGGCCGCTTCGATCATGGCCACGACATTCTGGGGCGGAACGTTAGGCATGATGTTGTGGACCTGGGTAAAGACAAAACCCCCGCCGGGCGCCAGGATCTCGATACGCCGCCGAACGTGCTCGTCGATCTCCTTTTCCGTTCCGCGCGGTAACACCTGCTGGGTGTCGCAACCGCCGCCCCAGAAGGTGATATCCTTCCCGAACTCGCGCTTCAGCCGCTCCGGTTCCATGCCCCGGGCGCTCGTCTGGACGGGGTTGATGATCTCGACTCCGGCCTCGATGAGATCCGGGATGAGGTCGGCGATCGCTCCGCAGGAGTGGAGGAAGAGATGGATGCCCGCCCGTTTCCGAATCCGCTCATAGAGCAGCTTGTGCCGGGGCTTGAAAAAGCGGCGATACATCTGGGGTGAAATTTGAAGGCCCAGCTGCGTCCCTAGATCGTCTCCCATCTGGATGATCTGGACATAGCCCTCAATCGCGTCCAAAAATTTCTCCAAATTGCCGAGGTGGATTTCGGTCAGCCTGTCGAGCAGGGCCTCCGCTTTCCGGGGATTTTCGGCGAGGTCGATGAGGAACTGGTCGTTCCGACAGAGGAACTGCCCCCACTCGAGGAGGTTCCCACCGAAACCGGCCATGATGGCGAAGTCGGTGGTTTCATAGAGGCGCTTGGCCTTCCTTCGAATCTCGGCCAGATGAACAGGAGTTAGAGGTTTGTGCCCGGGCGCCGTCGGCAACGCCGCCCAGGTCACCTTCGCCATCAAGTCGGGAAGATTGTCCAGGACGGCCCGGTCCTTTCCGTCCCACTCGAGAAGCGGAAAATGGGTCTGGTTGAGGTAGAATGTGCCTTTGGGCATGCTCCCAATGATGGTGCCGTCCTCGCTCCTGGCCAGGTACCCTCCTTCCCCGTCCGGCTCTACTCTCACATAGGCGGGGATCTTCGCCGGAGAGCCGTCGGGAAGGATAAAATCTTTCCAATCCTCAGCGGCCGTCAAGAAGGCTCGCCCCAGGTCGATGACGTCGGCATCGAAGAAATCCAGGATCGGGTCCTCGGGCTGGGCGAGCTGCTGGATGACGTCATAGACATCCGTGGAGCCGCCCGTGATGCCCAAGTATTTCTTGAGCCGGCAGTAGGCCATGGCCGTGATCCCCGTGGAGCGCATGGCCCCGAGGTCGATCGGCACCTTGTCCGGCTCGCGATGAGCGATGGCACAGAGCACCCGTTCTCGACTCGTCATGGAGACCTCCTTGGCCTTGCCATGGTTACGGTTTCTTCCCCCTAGATTTTGGCTCTTTACCCATATTATGTCAAAAACGGATGAAGGGAGCAGCCAAAATACTCGGTTCTAATGGCAGGGAATTCAAATCCCTGGAGAACCGCGCCCTGGGCGACACGGCTTTTTTTCTGATTCTCATCAGCGCCGCAACACAGTTGTTGAGATATTGGGCCCATTATGCACTCGATCATCGGTTCGTCCGCCTGTTCAACGTCGAGGCTGAGAACAACATCCCGACACTTTTTTCGACGGTCCTGCTCCTTTTCGCAGCCTGCCTCCTGGCCGTCATCTCCCTCCTCAAGAGAAGACAGAGCGATCCCCATAGATGGTGCTGGGCGATCCTTTCCTCCGGGTTTCTGTACCTGACAATTGATGAGGCCAGTTCCCTCCATGAATTGTTGAACCGAGTTGCCGCGGTCTTCTACACCGCCGGCGCCATCGGCGCCGAGATGATCGGGGGGTACTACGCTGGGCTGCACGGGTCAAGAAACTTGGATTACAGAATGATTGCCACGGTCGAGGAGGGGCTGGAAATGGCGGGAGTTATTGTCTTCATCTACGCGCTGCTGAAATATATAGGAAGTCATCTCGGAGACATAGAGGTCCGATTCAATTCGGACCCAGAGGGACAAAGAAGCTAGTTGTGGCCGTTTATTTTGAGGTGCCTTTTCTGAGCGTCTGGCCGTTGATGGCCACAATAACAATGCTCAGAGACATCAGCAGGGCTCCGATATACGGGTTGATCGCGATCCCCGCCTGAGATGGGAATCCCGCTGCCATTTGAGAGGGATTAACGGCATAGCGGCTGCGGAGATCGATGTAAAAAAAGGTATCCTCCAATTAGAGTATGACCTGAGGAAAGTCAGATTCGAAGACATAGAAAAATCGATTGAGAAACTAGGACTGCGGCGGAAAGAAAATCAAGTTTTCAGTTTTAGAAACCTGGCATTTACGGCCACGATAACCGTGCTGGCCGACATGAGAGCTGCCCCCATCGCCGGACTCAATAGGATGTTGGAGGCGTAGAGGACTCCGGCGGCAAGGGGGATGGCAAAGGCATTGTAGCCGGTCGCCCAGGCGAGATTTTGGATCATTTTTCTGTAGGTCGCGCGGGCCAGCCCCAGGATGGAGACAACGTCGAGCGGATTGCTTTTCACCAGGACGATATCAGCGGTCTCAATGGCAACATCGGTTCCCGCTCCGATCGCGATTCCCACATCCGCTTGGGCGAGTGCGGGGGCATCGTTGATGCCATCTCCCGTCATGGCCACGATGAGCCCCCTGGACTGGACCTCCTTGACCTTCTGCGCTTTCTCGTCGGGCAGGACTTCGGCAAAGTACTCATCGATCCCGATTTCCTCGGCGACCCATCTGGCAACCTGCTTATTGTCTCCAGTCAACATCATCGGTTTTACTCCCATCTCCTTCAGCTTGGCGATGGCTGTTTTAGATTCCTCCCTGATGATATCGGCCAGAGCGATAGCTCCCTTTATTTTTCCATCGATGAGGACATAGACGACCGTCTTCCCCTCAGAGGAGATCTGTTTCAGCCTCTCGTCCTCGGCAGATAGGTTTTTCTCACGAAGGTACCCGGGGCTGACCACCTTCACTTCCCGGCCGTTGATTCTCCCTTCCACGCCTTTTCCCGTGATAGCTTTAAATCCCTCAACAGGATATTTTTCTTCCGTGGAAGAGGCGATCCCGCGGGCAATCGGATGTTCGGAGTGCGACTCGAGGGAGGCCGCGTATGCTAATAGGTCCTTTTCATCTAAATCGTCAGAAAGTACGACCGTGTCCGTGACGCCGAACTTCCCAAGGGTCAAGGTCCCTGTCTTATCAAAAATGATTGCCTGGATGTTTCTGGCCCGTTCGAAGGCTGCCCGGTTTCTGATCAAAAGACCACGTTGGGCTGAGAGCGCGGTGGAGACCGCCACGACCAGCGGCACGGCAAGGCCCAGGGCGTGAGGACAGGTGATAACCATCACGGTCACCATCCGCTCAAGACTGAACGCAAAGTCCTTGTGGATAACGGCCAACCAGACCAGAAGGGTCATGGCTCCCGCCGCCAAGGCGATGATTGTCAACCACCTGGCGGCCCGATTGGCCAGATCTTGCGTTTTTGATTTGCTTTCCTGGGCCTGTTTGACAAGCTCGATGACCTGGGAAATGAAGGAATCTTTGCCGGTTTTTTTGATTTCAACCGTGACCGAGCCCTCTCCATTGATCGAGCCTCCGATGACGTTCGCGCCGACATGTTTTGAGACGGGCCTCGATTCTCCTGTAAGCATCGCCTCGTTGACCGATGTCTCGCCCTCGATGATCTCTCCGTCGGCCGGAATCTTTTCACCGGGCTTGATAAGAACCCTGTCGCCACCGGCCAGGTTTTCGACGGGGACATCTTTGACGCTTCCGTCTGGCATGACCTGGTGAGCCTCTGAAGGCATCAGGCGGACGAGCTCTTCCAGAGCTCTGGATGCTCCCATGACCGATTTCATCTCAATCCAGTGGCCCAGAAGCATGATATCAATCAAGGTGACCAGCTCCCAGAAGAATATTTTTC
>JBAQGA010000031.1:0-17421 GCA_049287565.1 Candidatus Aminicenantales bacterium | reverse complement strand
GAATTCGATAGAGTGGTACTTTAGAGAACGATGCCAATTTTCATTGATTCCAAATCTTTTCTGTGCTATTGTCGAATATATCGAAAGTGAGGTGATCTATCCGCTTTTAAGAACAGCCAAGGATCACAAGGGATTAGGGAAAATATCAACAGGCATAAATTAGTCCCTTATTAAAATTCCAATATTAAAAGGAAATCATAATGAACATTTATGTAGGCAATTTATTACGGGAGGCCACTGAGGCCGATTTGCGACAGGCTTTTGAAGCCTTCGGGCAGGTCACATCTGTCAAAATTATCACAGACAGGTACAGCGGCGATTCTAGGGGGTTCGGATTTTTGGAGATGCCCAATCATCAAGAAGCTAAGTCCGCTGTCTCCGGGCTTAATGGCAAAGACTTAAAGGGGTGCACTCTCAAAGTCAACGAGGCTCGCGCTCGTGACGACCGCCAAGGTGGATTTGGGAGACGCTTCTGATAAGCGGCACTCGGACATTCAATATCATAATCAAATTTTGGATTAAAGCATATTTAGGGGTTGCTTTGTTTGCTTATTGGTACCTAAAAATTCGTAAATACACCTATTATTTCGGCCAACAGGAGGGAAAATTCTGCCCTAAAGATGCCTAATTTATTTTAATGATTGTTTTCTATTATCAGGCAGATTGATTGCTGGCCATCCCTGATAGGTAGAGATATCCTAATCGCAATGAAAAACGTTGGATTCAACATTTCGTTCAAGGAACCGGGACGAACATCGGATTCTCTCGGAATTTATATGAGAGAGATGGCTACCGTTCCGCTGCTAACAAGAAAAGAAGAAATAGACTTAGCAAAGGAAATCGAACGGGGAGAGGGGATAGTCATTAAAGCCCTCTCAAAAACACATTTTGTCCAAAATGAAATTCTTTCACTGGAAGAGAAACTAGATAAGGATGATGAAATCACCCTGGCCTTGTTCGATTCCACTGAAGAGGAATTCGTAAGAGAAATACTCGAGAAGAAAAAGCAGAGGATTCTAGCCGTAATCAGTGAAACAAGAAAATTAAGTACCCAATTAGAAAAAATCCCTGCATCAAAGAAATATGCAATTGCACGTGGGCGTCTCATCGTTAATATGAATCGTCTCATCAGGGAACTAAATATCCGCCCTGTTTATAGAGATAATATTATCGAGAGGCTCAGTGAAAAGCTAAAGGTCATCGACGAATCAGAAACAAGTCAGCAAGAATTGAATGCCTTTTTAGTTGGAGTCAACGACAAGAAAGAAGGAGAGGAACTGAAACTCAGAAGCAAAAATATCCACACGCTTCTGAGATTATACAAAAAAGAAATCGGCGGTGATTCACAGAAATTAGGAAAGACACTGCAAACCATTGCTAAAGGAAGGGAGATCTGCGATCGAGCAACGAAAAAACTTGTTAGCTCTAACTTGAGACTCGTAGTTTCCATAGCCAAGAAGTACAGCAACTACGGACTCCAGTTTCTTGATTTGATCCAGGAAGGAAACATCGGCTTGATGACAGCAGTGGATAAATATGAATACCAGAGAGGGTATAAATTATCAACTTATGCCCATTGGTGGATAAGACAGGCAATAACACGTGCCATCGCTGACCAGGCAAGGACCATAAGGATTCCTGTGCATATGATAGAAGTCATACATAAATTAAATAAGGTGTCAAGAAACCTTGTCCAGGAAAAAGGTAGAGAACCAACAGGTGAAGAGATTGCGAAAAAGATGGATTTACCCGTCTATAAAGTCCATAAAATAATGAAAATTGCCCAAATGCCCGTTTCGCTCGAGACCCCAATAAGAGAAGGAGAAGAAGGCAAGCTGAGTGATTTTATCGAGGATAAGGATACCCTTTCGCCCGTGGATGAAGTCATCTCTATTGATTTGAGAGAGAAAATTGAGGAAGCGTTGAAAGCTCACACCGAGAGAGAAGTAGGTATTTTAAAAATGAGATTTGGGTTGGGAAACGGAAACGAGCATACCCTTGAAGAAGTCGGGCAGCAATACAAGGTTACACGTGAGAGAATAAGGCAAATCCAAGAAAAAGCGATAAGAAAATTAAAGCATCATAAATACAGTCGAAAGCTAAAGGCCTTTTATAAATAATTATATCTATATCCCGGATCTAGGTTTGAAGGAATGTTCCCTGACTTGCCACCCTATAGAGTGATACCTTAGGGAATGTTTCCCATTTTCCTCGGATCCAAGATTCAACGCCTTGTTAAAGAAAATATATTTGGAGTAATAATAGGCAAAGCCATAGATCACTTCAAAAAATTTCTCGACCTCTGGAAAGACGCAGACCTTGGCCTCCGCGAGCTTGAACATGCCAGGGAGAGGCTGGCGGGGCTGAAAGGCAATTAAGGCGAGTGGGGCCGGACATCTACCCTGGCCCCCGATCAGCATTAGACGTGTTGCTACGGATCTGTGCCTCATTGGGATAGACGTCGAATGGCGCTTGATTTTCTCATTGAGGGAAAATGACTATTCGTCTGAGTCTCAGTCGGTCTTCATCTGCGGCAGCCAGAGGTAGTAGAAACCGCTGCGCAGCACTGGCAGCACGTCCGCCAGGCTCTTCTGCTCGAAGAGCGAGGGATTCTCCAGCTTGGCGGAGTAAAGATTGGTCCGTCTCTTTGGATAATAGGTGTAGGCGATGACCCGGGCTGCCGGGATTTTGGCCAGCCCAAGCACCCGCAGGAGCGCGTCATCGAAATAGCCGACCTCGTCGATGAGCTTGTGCCGGAGCGCCTGGGCGGCCGTGTAGACCCGGCCGTCGGCCAGATTCCGGATTTCCTCCAGGGGGAGAGCCTCCTTCCGGCTTTCATAAACGACTTTGAGGAACCGCTCGTAAAGCTCGTCGATGATCTCCTGGAAGACGCGCTGCTCCTTCTCGGTCAGGTTGCGGAAGGGACTGCCCGCGTCCTTGAGGTCGCCCGATTTGATGACCTGCATATTGACCCCGACCTTGGAGAGCAGGCCTTCCATGTCGGGGTAGAGGGAGATAACGCCGATCGACCCGGTGATGGTCGAGGGGTGGGCGATGATGGTATCGCAGGCCGAAGCGACATAATACCCGCCCGAGGCCGCCACCCCCATCATTAGAGCCACCACGGGGAGGTCTGTGTTTTTCTTGAATTTCTGGATCTCCCGGTAGAGGATGTCGCTCGACGTGACATCGCCGCCCGGAGTGTCGAGCCTCAGGATGACGCCCCGGACGAGACTATCCTCGGCCGCTCTTTGGAGCCTCGCATAGACTCGCGATAGGACATCCCCTTCCCGATTGAGGATCCCGTCCTGCCCCAGCGGACCGATCATCCCTTCGAGGTCGATGACCAGGATCTTTTCCTTGGCCGGGCTCTTGAGAAGGACGACTTCCTGCATCCTGTCCTCGCCCAGGAAATCCAGCCGGACCGTGCATCCCGACGCGACCAGGATCAAGCCAATGATAATCGGCCATGTTTTCTTCATCGTTCCTCCCGGTGTCAGTTTCCACTATACCATACCTTTCTCATTCCTCCATCCGCGGTTGACTTCGCTGGCGTCTGATGATATAAGAATTTTTGAATGACGAGGAGGGGAGCAGCGTGTTCCTCAAGCTCAGATCTTTCGCACTCAAACACTTCGAGACCACTCTGATCCTGATCGTCCTGTTCGGCATCGTCGCCGTCGCCTTCCTGGTCCACTACAAGTTCGCCTTCCTCAATTTCTTCTTCCTGCCGGTCATTCTGGCCGGCTATTACCTCGGGAAGAAACAGGCCGTGCTCACGGCCAGCCTCTGCATCCTTCTGGTCGCTTTATACCACATCTTCTCCCGCGTTCTTTTCCGCCTGCTTCCCCCGATTTCGCTCGACGAGATCCTGAACATTGTCACCTGGGCTGGCTTCCTTATCCTGACCGCTGCCATTATCGGAATAATCACCGAACAGAGAGAAGCCAGGATGAAGAGCCTCCAGAGGGCTTATACGGGCGTTCTCGAGATCATCCTCAAGTACCTCGAGGTGGCCGACGAGCGAAAGCCGCGCTCGGTCCGGGTCGCGCACCTGGCCGGGAAGATCGCCGAGGCGGCGGGATTGAGCACCTGCCAGGTCGAGAACATCAAGTCGGCGGCGTTGCTCATCGAGGCCGGAGACCTGCGCTCGAACCTCCATCTCTACGAGCAGGTGGCGGTCTTCATAGAGAACGAGAGCGGGCTGGCGGGAAAGCAGGTCGACAGCCGGGCCCGCGTGCTCCTGAGGACGACCGCCTCGCTTCTCAAGGAAGTGGAACCCATCCTGGCCAACTATTTCTATCACTACGTCGAGGAAGCGGCCATCATCGACAAGGACCTGTCGACCGTGCCCTTGGGGAGCAGTATCATCGCCCTGGCCGACCTCTGCGACCGGTTCAACACGGCCATGTTGGGCGCGCCCTGGAAAGACAAGATCCGCTCTCTCCAGGATATCCGTCTGCTCTCCGGCCGGGCCTTCCAGACGACAGCCGTCCAGGCGCTCTTCAAGGTCTTGTCTCCTCCGGTGTGATCAAACTGGCCGCATTCCGCTCCATCATGAATAGGGAATTGACCGTGCTTGGCATCGACCTGGCCGGCGTCGCTCACCGGCCGACCGGGATCTGCCTGCTGAAAGAGGGCCGAGCCCGAACCATGCTTCTCTCCGGAGACGATGAGATTTTAGCTCTGGCCCGGGAGGCGAAGCCCGCGCTGATCGCCATCGACGCCCCCCTGAACCTGCCTCCCGGAAGACGGTTGATGTCCGACCGGAACGGATCCCATTATCGTCCCTGCGACCTCGAGCTGAGGCGTCGAAAGATCCCCTTTTTTCCCATCACCCTGGGCCCGATGAGAATACTCACCGAGAGGGGAATCGAGCTGAAGCGGAGGTTGAAGGCTGAAGGTTTCCGGGTGGTCGAGATCTATCCCGGGGGAGCGCAGGATATCTGGAGGATTCCCAGAGCCGGACGCAGCCGGGAAGGACTCCGCAGGGGATTGATCCGGCGGGGGATCAAGGGGTTGGTCGTATCGGCCTCCGACCATGAGCTGGACGCGGCCACGGGAGCCCTGGTCGGTCTTCTCTTTTTGCGGGGGAAAGCCGAAACCCTGGGCGACTTCGCGACCGGTGCCATCATTATACCTCGTTCTAGGTGTGCGCGGGGACGAAATAATCCCCCGAATTATGGTGACACATAACCAAATTCGAAACGGACGGGATTATCTCTCCGCAATAAAGTCTAGTGTTACCATAATTCGTGGGGTAGGAGGTTCGCCATACCCTGGATGGAGGCGGGTCAGCGTTTCTGAGTCGCTCGGGGCGGGGCGATGATCCGGATGGCCCGGGGCATAGCCCTGACCTCTACCCGGTCCCGCGTCCCCAGGTATTCGCCGTGATACTGGACCGGAAGGTCCCGCCCTCGAAGGACGAGCTTCCGGGCTTTGAAGTTCTTGAGCCGGCGCTGGTAGAGGCCGAAATAGGTCAGGGGCAGGAGCAGGGCGTATTTCCAGCCGGACATCTCAAAGAAGGTGATGTCGAGGTACTCGTCGTCCAAGCTGGCGTTGGGTGCGATCCGCCAGGAGTAGCCGAAATAGTTCGATTTGGCCACCACGCAGTCCAGGATCTTTAGTTTTAAGACTTTCCTGTCGAAAGGCGCACCGCGTTCATCGATGCCGTCCTCGAGCTCGGCCTCCACTTCCCAGAGGGGTCGGGACAACAGCCCGAGCCCGGCCAGGAGATGTCCCCAGAACCCCTGGACTTTTTTTCGTAGCGCCTTATCGCTGGCTCCGGCCGTGGCCCCGATACTGGAAAACCCGCAGAGGAAACCTTCGATCTCCATGAGGTTGACCTCCCGGGGCTCTCCTTCGTGGAGGAGGCGGACAGCCCGCCGGACGTCCTTGGGGATGGCCAGCGATTTGCGGAAGGCGTTTCCGCTCCCCAGGGGGACGATCCCGAGCAGGACGTCCTTCTCTCGTCCCGCCTCCCGGATTCCCTGGAGGACGTCGGCGATGGTGCCGTCGCCTCCCAGGGCGATGATCGTGGAGAAGGCCGGGCTGATCTCGCGGACGAGTCCGATCATGTTTCCTTTGTCGACCAGCACGTCGAACTTCTTGCCGGGGAGATCCTTGTCGAGGAGCCTTTTCAGCTTCTTCCGGCGCCGCCATTTTTTCTGGGCGGCCTCCGGGTTGATGATGCAAACTGCGTTCCGCAGATGCTCTCTCGTCTCGTTCATAGGCGTATCGTTCGTATTATACGTATTATATCAATAGCGGCTGATCTTTTTCATAGCCGTGCCGGATGCGGCGACCGGCCGGACCTTTTCCGGGAGCGGCGGGTCGAACCGGCCGTTCCCGTCGACGTCGACGAAGATGGGATTGGTCAAGGCGTAGGGAAGAGTGCCGGCCTCGCGAGATCCGGTGCGTGACGGGCTCTGGAGGACAGGGTAAAGCGTTTTTCCGCCCATAGCCTCGACGCAGATCGATGTGTCCTCGGTCAGAGAGATACGGATCTCCTGCTCGAACTTGTCGATCGCTCCATCCTGTGGACGCACCGGAAAGACGATGCGTCTTTCGCCGTTGAGAATCAGCCGCACTTCTTCCATGTCCACCCAGGGAGCGCCCCAGACGCGGAGGGAGATGTCCACTTTCCCGGTTTTCGCCTCCACCAGATCGCCCGGAGCCTGATGGCCATTGGCTCCGAAGGCGATGAGGGGGCCGTTGGTGACGAAGGAACGGCCCTTTTTCAGAGCGGCGATGAAAGCCTTTTGGTCGAATGGAGTTCGCTTTTCGTCCGGGAAGTATACGTAGGTCCGCGAGTAGCCGGGCTCCTCGCGGTCGATGCCGTGCGAATCCGAGGAACCGACGATCGGAACGGCGTATCCCCGGTTGAGCAGGTGGAACCAGTCCTCGATGGCGGCCTGGTTGGAGGAGTAGTAGTAGGGACCGTTGAGGACCTCCAGGAGGTCGAAGTCCAGGTCCAGTTCGGGCAGGGCGGTCGCCGCCGCTTCCAGGTCGAGGGCGAGGTTGTTGAAATAGCCCAGGTCCCCGGCGCGCGGATGGTTCACCTGGACGACCGCACCGGGATTTTTCTCCCGGCTGGCGGCAAAAAGGAGAGAGGCCGATGCGGCGGCCGCGTTGATGGCCCCGTTACCCATTTCGCCCGGACGGATATCCATCGGATAGGTGTTGAAATGGATGACGTCGGGGGTGGTGACCTCGCAACCCGGAATAACGGTCAGTTTGTCGGCCAGCCCCAGGCTGTTCAAGTCGGGCCCATAATCGCTGACGGTGTTATGGTCGGTGGCGGCCATGACTTCGATGCCCTCGGCCACGACCGACCGGATCCTCTCAGGCACCGAGGGTCTCCCGTCCGACCGCGTGGTATGCAAATGGGGATCAAAGGAGACAAGGCCCGGCGTTTCAACGACCCGGTCGATGACGAAGACCAGGTCTCGATTCTCTTCCTTGACCACCTCGATCACCTTATGATCGATCGAGTACTCGGGGCCGCGGGAGGCGCCGGCAAGGTAGGTCCCGACAGGGAGGCGGACGGTGAGCCCGTCTTGTCCGGGGAAACAGGAGTTTTTGAACCCCTCCCAGCTGCGGCCGGTCTCGACCGGGTTTTCCGGCTCGAAGTACGGGCTTTCCGTCGGAGCGATCCCGAGGAAGCTGACCTTTCCGGGCACGAAGTTTCCCCGGCTGTCGGTGATCCGGACTTTAACCTCGCCTTGAGGAGGGCACTGCAGCGAGAAGGCATTCTCCCGGTCCGGCGCGACCTCGACCAGCTCTTCGACCACGGCGGGGAAGAAGTTAGCCTGCAGCCGGTAGACCCCGGGCGGCAGGAGGATCTCGTGGTAGACCGGTTTCTCCAGGATGCCGCGGAAGACAACCGCCGAGGTCAGGGCTTCGCGGACGATGAGCTCCATCCAGTCGCCCTTGAAATCCCGGAAGGCGAACGAGGTTTTAACGACCGGAACCTCTCTATTCTCGTAGATCGTCCGGAGGAGGCCGATGCCGGAGCTTTCGACGAGGAGGATGGAACGGAGTTCGAATGTCTCTCCGGGAGCGAGTTGGCCTGGACGGCGGGCATCTCCTTTCGGCAGCGGGTTCAGGTTGAGCATGCCGAAGTAGAACCCCTTTTTCTGGTAGGCGCGGAAGTTCAGTCGGGGGAATCTTTCTTCGTGGTAGGGATTGAAAGAGTAACGATGGTAGGCGTCGAAGAAGAGGCTGTAGCTCAAGTCCTCGAACGGCGCCTTGCCCGTATTTGTGATCGTCGAGGTGACATCGATGCGACCTTTCCCCGTGTGGAGGAGATAGACCGTCCGGATGTCCGCAGCCCTCCCTTCCTTGTCCTTGAAGGTCCCGGTGGCTACGAAACCAAGGGTCTGATCCTGCTCAGCGGCCCTGTCCCTGTCGAGCCGAGCGTAGGTCACGTAGTGCGTCTTATCTTTGATCCGGAGGACCGGAGCCCCGAAGTTCAGGTCGCCGCAGACGCCCTGATCGAGGGGGCCGAAACCGAGGATGCTTCCCATGGCCTGGCCGTGGGGATAATTGTTGCTCGTAATGACCAGCCGGGGCGACGCACCGAGCAGAATCAGCCAGCGGCCGTCGTCGAGAAGCAGGTCGCCCTTCTGGGCCAGGGTGCTGAATCCCGGCGGAACTTCGGCCGGACTTTGGATTGTTTTGATCTCGAATTGAGCGCCAAATAAGCCCTCTGCCGCTATTCCGGAAATGATCAGCGCGGCCCCAAGAAGAATTCTTGTCATCCTCATGTTTGACTCCCTTGGAGGAGATGTGCCGGGTGCCGCCAACCGCCGGCTGGAACGAGGGCGTATTATATCACACGCCGCCGCCTCCGATTCAATCGCAGATTGCTTGTTCATTTCAGTAATGACCGCACGAAATTCTGGGATGGGAAAGCGACCTCGAAGGTTTAGCCTTCCCGAAGCGTTTTTTGAGGGTAGCCGCTTAGGCGGCCACGAGGACTGTTTGAGCACGTGATCGTCATACGGAGATGCGAAAGAAGGCTGCAAACTAAGATTGACATGAAATCTATCGTGCGGAGTTCCGCAGTGCCGAAAAAACGCTGAGGGAACGGCGTGAAAAACCTGAGCGGGAGCGCAAACATTCCAGAATGAAGTTTGCATCCCGGCGGGGGATTCGCTAAAATCGTATTTTGTACCCGCCCGCCGCGACGGCGCGCCCGACATGAAAAACCTGGAGAAAATCGTCAGTCTGAAAGGGAAGAAGTTCTTGCTCCGAGTGGAGATTTCTTCCGAGGCCGGCGATTACGAAAAATACGAGACCATGCGCAACGAGATCTGGGGATTCCCGGAGGATTATCTGCCTGGGCCCCGCAACTTGATGTGCGAGAATTTCCTCCACGACGGCAGCGCGCTCTTCATCGCCGCCTACGCGGAGGCCCCGGGAGGAGGGCTGAGCGCCGACCCGGCCCAATTCGTTGGTTTCTCCTATGGGTTCGTCGGCCTCAAGGACAAGGAGCGCGGGTTTCGTGACCCGGTCAACCTCCAGTTCTACTCTCAGTACACGGGGATTAAGCAGAACGTCCGCGAGTTCGGTTTGGGCGTCGCCCTCAAGGAATTCCAGCGGGAGCAGGTCCTCGGCCTGTTCGGCATCGCCATCATCACTTGCACCTACGACCCTCTGACCGGAGTCAACGCCAGGCGAAACGTCCATTATTTCGGGATGGACGTCCAGGAATACAGGGTTTCGACGTATGGCGAGTACGGCGGGCTGCTCAACCGGCTGGACGTCCCGAGCGACCGCTTCTTCATGTCCTGGGACCTGCGCCGAAAAAACCGGGAGCGGCCGGTTTCCTATGGGGATCAGATCGCGCCCGAGCGCCTGATCATCGACGCGGAAGAGGCGGAGGTGGAGGGCCGCAGCGGGCGACAATACTTCGAGTTCGTCCGCCCGGCGAGTCTCGGACTCGAAGAGGATGTGTTGCTCGTCCGCATCCCCCGCGATTTCTATCTCCTGCTCCGGGAAACCGATGTCGAGAGGCCGGAGGTCCGGAAGATCCCCATCGACTGGCGCATGGAGACGAGGCGGGCTTTCCAGGCATACTTCGAACGGGGATACCGAGTTATTGATTTCTTCGTCACTCGGGAAGAGAGGAAACGGAATTTCTACGTCCTTCAGAGACCATAGAATCGAAAAGAGAAAGGAGACCGGAATGAAAAAAATCAGTCAGGATGTCAAGACACTGATCCAGGACGCCATCAAGCTGGAGATCGACGGGCAGGCCTTTTTTGACGAGGCGGCCGCCCTCACGCACAACGAGCTCGGGAAAAAGATGTTTGTCCGGCTGTCCCAGGAGGAGGTCAAACACCTGGAAACCTTCAGCCGCCTGTTCAGCCAGGTCATCGAATCGGACGAATGGAAAAAACAGGTCCGGAGCGAGGAGATCAAGGGCCCTTCGCCCGTGATCCAGGAGCTCGCCGAGCGGATGAAGCGGGCGGAGGGAAAGAGCGAAGTCGAAGCCCTGCGCATCGGGATGGAGCTCGAGCAGAAGGCCATCGACTTTTTCACCCAATCCGCCTCCGAGATGGACGATCCCAAGGCCAAGGAAATCTTTGAGAAGATCGCCGACGAGGAACGGTTCCATTACGACCTTCTCCTGGCCCAGCACGATTCGGTGACCGGGTCGGGCTTCTGGCTCGACAGTGCCGAGTTCGCCATGGACGGCAAATATTAGGGGGTATTCCCCTCTTGATCAAAGTCGAGAGCCTGTCCAAGGTTTACGCGACCGCCAAGGTCCGGGTCACCGCCCTCCAGGACGTGACGATCAGTCTGGAGGACGGCATTTTCGCGGCTGTGACGGGTGCTTCGGGCTCCGGCAAATCCACTTTTCTCAACCTGCTCGGCGGCCTGGATACGCCGACCGCGGGGACGATCGAGGTCGAAGGCCGCAGGATTTCGGAGATGAACCGGGAGGAGCTGGCGCTCTACCGCCGCTCGGGCGTCGGGATGATCTTCCAGTCGTTCAACCTCATCCCCGGCCTGGACGCGCTCGAGAACGTCGCCCTGCCGCTGATCTTCGCCGGGATTCCGAAGAGGGAGCGCCGGAAGAGGGCCGAGGAGATGCTGGCCCGGGTCCGTCTCGGAGAGAGAATCAGGCACCGGCCTTCCGAGCTTTCCGGAGGCGAGCAGCAGCGGGTGGCCATCGCCCGGGCCTTGATCAATAACCCCCGGGTCCTGCTGGCCGACGAGCCGACCGGCAACCTGGACAGCCGCACGGCCCGGGAGATCATCACCATCCTGGCCGGCCTCAACCGGGACCAGGGCCTGACCGTCGTCCTGGTCACCCATGAGGAAGCGCTGGCCGGGGAGTTCGCCCACCTTGGCGTCCGGCTCCATGACGGTCGGGTCCAGGCCCAGGGAAAATGGCGATGAAGCTCAGCGACCATATCGAGCTTGCCTTTTCCAACCTCCGGAAGAGGAAGCTGCGGGCCTTTCTCACCGCCTTCGGGGTGACCATCGGCATCGGGGCGCTCGTCTCCATGGTCTCGTTCGGCAAGGGGATGCAGAAGAACTTGACCGAGAGCTTCCGCTCGCTCGACCTCTTCAACTCCATCACCGTCTTCGCCGAAGACTTCATGAGTAGAGACCGGTTCGACCCGGACGAGAGGCCGCCGGCCGTGGCTCCAACCGGCTCCGTCCAGGCGGTGCTCGATGACGCCGCCATGGAAAAGATCGCTGTGCTCAAGGGAGTGGAGACGGTCTTTCCGGAGATCCGTTTCCCGGCCATCGTCCGGTTCAATGAAAAGGAGGAGTTCCGGTTGGTCCAGGTCATTCCCGCCAAGGTGGCATCATCGAAAGCCTTCCGGTTCAACGCCGGTCGGGGATACGCATCGGACGATGAGAGCTCCCTGGTCTTGTCCAAATCGTTCCTCCGCCAGTTGGGAGTCGACGACCCGGAGGCCGCGGTCGGGAAGACAGTAACGATCTCCTCGATCGCCTTCGATTTCTCCCGCCTCAATCCCCTCGATTTGGCGGCAACCATGAGCGGAGAGAAGCTGCCCTTCCAGATGGAAGATTATGAGCTGACTGTCGTCGGCGTCACCGACAGTCTGGCTTTTTCCGGACCGATGCCCATACAGAGCGATGTCTTCATCCCGCCCGCTGCCTCGCAGCGGATGAAAAAGCTTCCTTTCTCCAACATCTGGGACATTTTCCTGGCGAAGGAGGGCCGGCTCGGCTATTCGGCGCTCAACGTCCGCCTTTCCTCGCCGGCCTTTGTCGAGCCGGTCAAACGGGAGGTCTCCGCGATGGGGTTTCAGAGCTTCGCCCTGGCCGACCAGTTCGAAGAAGTCCAGCGTGGCTTCCTGGTCATGAATATGATTCTGGCGGCGGTGGGCATGATCGCCATCGTCGTCGCTTCACTCGGGATCGTCAACACCATGGTCATGTCCATCCTGGAGCGCTATTCCGAAATCGGGATCATGAAGGCGGTCGGAGCGAGCGACCGGGACATCCGCAGGATTTTCTTCTTTGAATCGAGCATCATCGGTTTCGTGGGGGGGGTCTTCGGCCTGGCTCTCGGTTGGGTGGTAAGCGGCATCATCAACCGCATCGTCAACTACTTCCTGTCCAGGCAAGGCGTTCCCTTTTTCCAGTATTTCAGCTTTCCTGCCTGGCTGTGTTTAGGTGCAATCGCCTTCTCAGTGGTGGTGAGCCTGGCGGCGGGGATTTACCCGGCCATGCGGGCTGCCCGGGTTGACCCGGTCCGCGCCCTCCGCCACGACTGAGTTCCGGGGCGTGCATATCGTCCCGTTGTCCTACCGTTGCAACGCGCGGATACTTTTTGGACGGGTCGAAATCCTCCCGTTTGATCAGGACGGCGGGAAGGACTTTTCCCCCCTGCCACCCTAATCGCAGTTTGACCCTGCGGGGGACGCCCCCCAATGTTAATTGAGTTTCAACGGCGTAAAGGGGGCGAAGAGAGAAAAGTCCGTGTCCTTCAGCATCTTCTTGAAAGCCTCGACATCCTTTTGATAAAAGTCATTGAACCTGACTACGAATTTCTCCGCTTTCGGCTTGACCTTATCGTACCGCACCTGGGCGGCCTGAGATATCGGCTCGTATCCGGCGCCCGTGATGCCCCTGACGGCGCCCATCACCTGGATCTGAAGCCCGGCTGAGCGGTCGGCGATCCCCTGTTTGGGAGGCGTCGGACTCAGGGTTTCAGTCAATTCCTTGAGTTTCTTCTCGAGTTCGTCTGCGGCTTTGCGGAGGTCGGCCGCCTTCGGGTTCCGGCTCGTCCGGAGGTTGTCCTTCACCGTCTGGATCGAACGCTGGCTCTGCCGGAGCTGGCGGCCGGCCCGCGTGATGATCCGGCTCAGGCTTTGGGCCTGTTTCGCCTTATCGTGATTGGCCTTGAGGACCTCGGGATCGACTTTAAAGCGCGGGTCCGTCTTGACTTCAACCGTCTGGCTGGCTTCCTGCTCCTCGTATTTGATCTTGATAGTGTATTTTCCAGGCAAAGCCATCATGCCTGCGCTGCGGCCGAAGAACATCATTGCTCCCCTTTCCTCAGTCTGTTCCTGGTCCGTTGGCGGCTCGGTCTCCCGGAGATTCCAAAAGACACGGTTAAGACCTTTTTCATCAGGTCCGTTGAGCTGGCTGATGAATTTGCCCTGGGCATCCAGGATGGTGACGGACACGCGGCCACCGCGCCCCCCCATCATCGGCATCATGCCGGGCGGCATCTGGCCTCCCATACGGGCCATCACGGCAGTTGTCTCCGGCCTGTCCGCCGGCTGCTCGGCCGTTTCCTCGGGCTTTTTCTCGTCGGGGATAAGGAAGTAGGTAATGCAGGCGCCGGTCTGTTTGTTGTCGCCTGAAAACGCCGTATCGCCGGGGCTCAAATAGGAACTCATCCGGCCCTGCTGAAAAGCGAAGGCATCCGCGACCGTGAACACATGGAGCTTCTTTTTGGTGATTTCATCCGAGATTTCACGAAGCGGCGTGATATCGTCGATGACATAGAGCGATCGGCCGTGCGTGGCGATGATCAGATCGTTTTCGCGCGGATGAATGGCCAAGTCGTAAACCGGGCAGGTCGGCAATCCGTGGGTCCACCTCGTCCAATCTGCGCCGCCGTTGAAGCTCATGAACAGCCCGAATTCGGTACCGACAAAAAGCAGGTTCCTGTTGACCGGGTCCTCCTTGACCACAAAACAATAGCCGTCGATTTCTGGCGTCACCAGGCTCTTCCAGGTCCTGCCGTAATCTTGCGTGACGAATACATAGGGGGCGAAATTCGACCGCATGTGGTCCTCGAAGACGACGTAGGCTGTCGCCTCGTCAAAATGCGACGGCTCGATGTGATGGACAGCCGCTCCCGCCGGAACAAGTGGTTTTCTGCCCGTGGTCAATACCGCGGAGACAAGCTCCCACGTCTTTCCGGCGTCTTTCGTGAGCTGGACATTGCCGTCGTCCGTCCCGACCCAGAGCATCCCTTCCTTCAGCGGGCTGGGAGCGATGCTGATGATCGTGCAATAATTCTCGGCGTTGGTGACATCGAGGGTCAGACCGCCGCTCTCGACCTGCTTTTGTTTCTCCGGATCATTGGTGGTCAGGTCAGGGCTGATGATTTCCCAGGTGAGGCCCTTGTCGGGGCTGCGGTGGAGGAACTGGCTGCCGAGGTAGATGGTCGCCGGCTTAAACGGGTCCACGGCAAAACCGGCGTTCCAGTCGTAGCGGTGCTTGACGTCGGATTCGGTCGGAACGATATTCCGGCTCGTGCCCGTCGAAATATCAAAATAATAAAGATTCCCCCCCTGGGACATGCCGTAGCCGCAATTCGGGTTCTCGGGATCCACGGCCGCGTCAAAACCGTCTCCGCCCCCCACGCTGAGCCAATCGCAGTTGCCCAGCGAGCGGCCGCGGAGCGTATAGGCCGGGCCCCGCCATGTACCGTTGTCCTGGAGCCCTCCGTAGAGGTTATAGGGGAACTCCATGTCGTAATCGATGTGATAGAACTGGCCGAGAGGCAGGTTCGTGACAAAACGCCAGCTCCGGCCGCGGTCAGTGCTGATGACGACGCCGCCGTCGTTCCCGACGACCAGCCGCTCGCCATCCGGATGGATCCACATGGCATGGAAGTCGGAATGCGCCTGGCCAAAGCCGGTGAGAGGCCGGAAGGTCTTCCCGCCGTCCTCACTTACCGACATCTGGGAGGCGAGCATGTAGAGCAGGTTTTCGTTCTGGGGGTTCACCCAGATGCGGCTGTAGTAGAACGGGCGGTTGTGGATATTTTCGTTGCTGTTCACGACCTGCCAGTTGGACCCGCCGTCGGTTGACCGCATCAGGACGCTCTTCTTGGCCTCAATCAAGGCGTAGACGATCTCGGGACGGCAAGGAGCAAAAGCCAAGCCGCAACGGCCCAGGTCGCCCGCCGGGAGGCCGTTCTTTTCGGTCAAACTCTCCCAATTCTCGCCGCCGTCCGAGGTGAAGTAGATCCCGCTTCCGGGCCCTCCGGAGCTAAAAAACCACGGCCAGCGCCGGTGTTCCCACATGGAGACCAGGATTTTGTTCGGGTTGGAAGGATCCATAGCCATATCGGCGACGCCGGTTTTTTCGTCGATGTAAAGGATTTTCTTCCAGGTCTTGCCGCCGTCGCTGCTCTTGAAGACACCGCGCTCGACGCTGTCACCCCACGTCCCCCCCAGGGCGCCGACATAGACGATATCCGGATTGTCGGGATGGATCAGGACTTTGGAGATTTTTTCCGTTTTTTCCAATCCCATCAACTTCCAGGTTTTGCCGGCGTCAAGGCTGAGGTAAACGCCTCGACCGACACTCACGGAATTGCGCGGCTTTGATTCACCGGTCCCGACCCAGATGATATTCGGGTTTTTCTGATAAATGGTGATCGCGCCGATGGAAGCCACCGGCTGGTCATCGAAAACCGGCGTCCAGGTCGTCCCCCCGTCGGCGGACTTCCAGACGCCGCCGGCCGCCGCGCCGACGTAGATGACGTTGGGATCGGCGATGACGGCATCGATGGCCCCGATCCGGCCGCACATGTTGGCTGGACCGATCGACCGCGCCTTCAGTCCCGCGAATATGTCCGGTTTGAACTGGGCTGACACAGAAGACACCGCCAGGATAAGGAGAACAAAAATAAAAAACGAGCATAATTCATGTTGTTTTGAGGTTTTCACACGGCCTCCTTTAGAGGGGATATTTTGACAGATAGACTCCATCCATTTTGCTCTTTTAGACGCAATCAATTTTACATTTCTTCCAAAATTTTTCCAAGAGGGGGACGGACCTATTTTCCCGCATTTTTCAATTCAGCCGATTTTCCTCAACCGGAGGCAGAAAAGGGTGACCAGGATGATCAAGAAGTTGAGGGCGACCAGGGCATAGTTTGTGTAGAACCGAAATAGAGAGCGGCCCCAGATCTCGATGAGGCTGGACGAAACGAGCAGGAAGTTGAAGATGAGGATGATCCTCAAAGCGGGCGGCAGCCGGCGCCAGACGGCGATGATGATCATAACGGCCGGCATAGAATAGAGGTAATTGTAGTTCCAGCCGAGAGGGGAAAAAAGGGGGATCAAGATGAGAAGAAAGGCGCTCTCAAGGACTTCGGGACTTTGCTGGGCTGCCTGTTCTTGACCCTTCTTGATCATCCAGAGAACGGCGAGGGCCAGCGCCAGAAAGATCGTTAGAAAGACAGCGCCGGCGGTCTGTTTCGAGAAGAAAGAAAACGTCTTTAATAGGAAGCCATAGAGGGAGGCGTTATCGAAACTGGCCAGAAGCCCGGAAGTCGATTTCAAGAGGGT
Source organism: Candidatus Aminicenantales bacterium (assembly GCA_049287565.1). GTDB lineage: Bacteria > Acidobacteriota > Aminicenantia > Aminicenantales > UBA8522 > UBA8522. Next base: position 610 of record JBAQGA010000031.1, on the reverse strand, counting down.
CGCCGGCCATTCCAGAAGGACGGCCAAGTTGCCCCGGAATCCGCAGAAGACCGCGGGAAGCATTAGCCCAAGAAGGACGACGGCTAGACCAGTGACCAGCGGCCTGAATTTCCGCTTAATTAGGAAATAGGGGAGGAAGACAAGGGCATAGGGCTTGAAAAAGAGAGAACTCCCCCAAAGAAACCCGGCGGAACTCTCTTTTTTACGAAGGAGCAGATAGAGCATCGAGGTCAGGAGGAACAGGATGAAGAGGTTGACCTGGCCGAGCTCGATCTCCCGGGCGAGGAACTTGAGTTCGATGAGGAAGGTCCAGGCGAGAATCGGCGCCGCTCTTTTTTCGGGGATCGGGAGAACCCGATAGGAGAATTGGAAAATTCCGGCCAGGAACGCGAGCTCCAGAATATACCAGATAGCCTTGGCCGCGCCGTAAGGGAGAAGCGCCAAAGGCGCAAAGAAAAGGGCCGAGGCCGGAGAATACTTGTATTGAAGATGTCCGTCTGCTTCCCGGTAGAGCGTTTCTCCCTGGATGATCCGCCCGCCCCCCTGGTAGCAGACTCCGAAATCGGTCATGTTTTTGCGAACGTGGAACAGATAGGCGCCAGCCAGGACG
>JBAQGA010000030.1:0-16005 GCA_049287565.1 Candidatus Aminicenantales bacterium | reverse complement strand
AACCCGAATGGGAGCAAGGCCGATGGCGGCTGATCACAGTCCCTATTATCCCTCCCTTACCCCACTTTTCGTTACTTGGCCGAGCCTCACTTGACAAATAGCACTCCAATCCCTATTTTTAAGATGCGTGGCTATCACGACCAAGGTTTTCAATCGGGGACCAGGAAAGGGAACACCGCTAGTTGAAAAGTAACCATAAAATTCTGCCGTCTTCGACTCTCGCGTCGATAATAAACCACCAAGGAGGTTGAATGAAACTCACTTCCCAAACCCAAATCCGGGCCCTTGCCGGGTTCAAGAGCGACAGCCTTTGGGCTACCTCATTCTATCTGGACACAGACAAGAGCCGGCAGACCAAGAAAGAGATCGCCGTCTCCTTCAAGAACCTCCTCAACGAAGGCCGGGCGCGGCTCGATTCGACGGACCTGAGCAGGGCCAGGAAGAGCTCACTCCACCAGGACATGGAAAAAATCGCCCACTTCGGAACGCAGAGGCTCCCTTCCTTCAACGGAACCGGCCTGGCTATCTTCAGCTGCCAGGGAGCGAAATTCTGGCAGGACCTGGCGCTTCCCCGTCCTCCCCGGAACCATCTCTTCTTTGACCGGAATCTCCACATCCGGCCGCTCCTGGCGATCCGGGATGAGTACCACCGCATCTGCACCCTTCTCCTCAGCCGTCAGGAAGCGCGCTGGTACGAGGTCTTCATGGGGGAGATCGAGCTCATCGACGGCTTCCAGAGCGACGTCCCCAGCCGCGTGCGCGAGGGCGGCTGGAAGGGTTATGAATCGAAGCGCATCGAACGCCATATCGACGCCCACCTCCATGACCATTTCAAGAAGGCCGCCCGGAAGACCTTCGAGCTGTTCAAGAAAAGCCAGTTCGAATGGCTCTTCCTCGGCTGCAAGGAAGAATACCGCTCGGATTTCGAGCCGCTGCTCCATCCCTACCTCAAAGAACGGCTGAAGGGGTGGCTGAAGACAAACTCCAGCGATACCGAGGACAAGATCCTCAAGCAGGCGCTGGAGATCGAGAAGTTACTCAAGGCGGAGGAAGAGGCCGGTCTCGCCCAAACGCTCGTCTCGGAACTCGAAAAAGGCGGCCGGGCCGTTTCCGGCATCCAGGACGTCCTCTCCAAGCTGAACGCCGCCGAAGTTCAAACACTGGTCCTGACCCGGAATTTCGCAAGGGAAGGGAAGATCTGCCCGAAGTGCCACTTCCTTTACCTGGAAACCCTCCGCTGCCCGGTCTGCCAGGTCAAGACAGAGAAGGTCCAGGATATCGTCCACGAGAGCGTCCACGCGGCCATGGACAAGAAGGTCCGGGTGCGGTATGTAACTCCGCCCTCGAAGCTCGACCGCTATGGAAAGGTCGGCGCTTTTCTCAGGTATTAGTCGGTCTTTACGTTCTTATATGAAACCTTTTCAAACAGACTGTAAACGACCGGGATGATGAATAATGTCAGGAAGGTGGTGGCAGCTAGTCCGCCGAGGACGGTGATGGCCATCGGCGCCCGGAACTCCGAACCCTCCGACCGGCTGAGGGCCATGGGCAGCATGCCCAGCATCGTGGTCAAGGCTGTCAAGAGAACGGCGCGCATCCGGGTCACCGCGCCGGTGACGATGGCCTCCCGCTTGTCCAGCCCGCCCCGCCACAGCTGATTGACGTAATCGATCATGACGATGCCGTTGTTAACGGCGACTCCCGCCAGGAGGATGAACCCGATGAGCACCGGGAGGCTGACCGGTTTCCCGGCGATTAGAAGACCCAGAACAACGCCGATCAAGCCGAGCGGAATGGCGAACATGATGACGAAGGGGTGCCGGAACGACTCGAACTGTGAGGCCATAACCATATAGACGAGCAGGGAAGCCAGCAGGAAGGCGGCGGCCAGGGTTTTGAAGGCATCGGTCATCTGCTCATAGGAGCCGCCGAACTCCATGAAATATCCCGCCGGCATCTGTTTCTCGATCGGCCCCAGCCGTGCCTGGATATCCCGGACGACGCTTCCCAGGTCTCGGCCGGCGATGTTGGCCGTGACGGTCACCCGGCGAGCCTGGTTTTCGCGGGTGATCTGGATGGGTCCTTCGCCTTTCTCGATCGTCGCCACCTGCCCAACGTAGACCACTTTGTTTGAGGGTGTCACGATCGGGATATTCTCGATCTCCTTGATATCGTCTCTGAACTTCTCCTGGAAGCGGACCCGGAGGTCGATCTCCTCGCTCTCCTCCCGGTATCTTGTGACGACCCGGCCGAGGGTCGCCGTCTGGACGGTGTTGGCGACCTGGCTGACCATCAGGCCGAGCTTGGCCGCCCGCTGCCTGTCCACCTGGATCTGATACTCGGGCTTGCCTTGACTCATCGAATGGGTCAGGTCCCGGAGCCCCGGTATGTCCCGGATCCGGTTGACGATGCCGTCGGCGATCTCCTTGAGCCGGTCGAGATCTTTCCCGAAAATCTTAATCTCCACCGGGGCGCTGGCCCCACCGAACATCATCTGGCTCATGTCGACCGCTTCGAACTTGACGTTCTCAAGCCGGGGAAGCTTACCCCTGATCGTTTCCAGGACTTGAACGTCGCTGGACTTCCTCCGGCTCTGTTTGACCAGCCCGACCCAGAGGAGGCCTTCGTGGGGCCCGGCATTGCTCATGGCGCTGCCGGCATCGCTGGCATCTTCTTCGGCCGCCGACCCGGCCTGGGCCGTGATGATGTCGATCTCGGGCTGCTGGGACATGATACTTTCCACCATGGAAACGACCCGGTTCGTCTCTTCGAGGGCGGTTCCGACCGGCATTTTCACCTTGAGCAGGATCATGTTGCGGTCCTGGGCGGGCATGAATTCCGTCCCCAAAAAGGGGACAATGGCCAGGGATAGGACGAAGATGCCGATCGCTCCGAAGATCATCAGGCGGCGGTGATGGAGGGCCCAGATCAGCCATCCGCGGTAAACCTGACGCGCCTTCTGGAACTGAGGCTCTTTCCTCTTTCGTACCGGGACGGGTGCCGCCCCGTTGGCCGGCCCCTTGCCGAACAGAGTATAGGAAAGCAGCGGGACAATCGTCAGGGCGATAAACAAGGAAGAGATGAGAGAAAAGGTGATGGCCAGGGCCAGGCTGCGGGTCAGTTTTCCGGTGATGCCTTGAGCGAAAATCATCGGCAGGAAGACGACGATGGTCGTCATGGTGGAGGCGGTGATCGCCATGCCTACTTCCGAAGCGCCCAGGATGGAAGCCGTTTTTCGGTCTTTGCCCTCTTCTCTATGCCGGAAGGTGTTCTCGATGACGACAATGGCGTTATCGACCAGCATCCCGACGCCGAGCGTCAAGCCTCCCAGGGTCAGCAAATTGAGGGTGTAACCGGCGGCATAGAAGGCGATGAACGTCGTGATGACGGACAAGGGGATCGCTATGGCGATGGTCAGGGTCGGACGCCAGTTGCGGAGGAAGAGGAAGATGACCAGGATGGCCAGGAGGCCGCCCATCCAGGCATTGTTCACCGTCTTGCTGGCGACCCTCTGGATCATGTCCGATTGATCCATGGCCATGAAGAACCGGATGTCCGAGGGAAGCGTCTCCCGGATTTCGGCCAACGCCTTTTTGACCTCGCTGCCCGTTGTCGCGGTGTTCGCTCCGGAGCGCTTGCTGACCATCAAGAAGACGCCGGGTTGCTGCTGGATCCGGCCGACATAGCGCGTTTCCTTCAAGGTGTCCTTGACTTCGGCGATATCACCGAGATAAAGCGGCTCTCCGGCCGCCGTGGCGCCGACGACGACGAACCGGATATCATCGAGGGTTTTGAATTCTCCCATCGTCCGCACCAGGAAATCCGAGTGCCGCTCGACCAGAAAACCCGCCGGCAGGTTGATGTTTTCGACGGCCAGGGCCCCGATGACCCGGTCCAGAGAGAGCTTCCGGCTCTCCAGCGCCGTCTTGTCGATATCGACGAGGATCTCTCGGACCTCGGTCGAAAAAACGCGGGCGGCGGCGACGCCGTCGATTCTCTCCAGGCGGGGCGCGACCTCGTCCTCGATGATCTTCTGGAGCTCCGAGGTCGGGCGGTTGCCGATGACTCCCCAGAAAACGACCGGCATCTGCCCCAGGTTGAATTTGAAGACCAACGGATCGGTCGCTTCCTCAGGCAAAAACTGCCGGTACAAGGCGATCTGGTCGCGAACGTCCTGGGCGGCAAAATCCAGGTTGGTGCCCCATTCGAACTCGACGGTGATGGCCGAGACGCCCTCCGAAGTGATCGAGGTGACCTTTTTGACCCGGCTGATCGAGCTGGCGATCTGTTCAAGAGGCTTGGTGACGGCCTTCTCGAGGTCCTCGGACGAAGCCCCTCGGTAGCTCGTTACGACCGAGACTGTGGGGAATTCGAGGTCGGGGAAAAAATCCAGGCCCAGCCTGGAGAACGAAACAAACCCCACCACGACCAGGATCATGGCCAGCATGGACGTGGTGACGCGCCGATTGACGGAAAATTCGGGGATCTTCATCTCTGGACCTCACCGGTGATCTCGATGGGAGCGCTATCCTCCAGGCCAAAGTTGCCCTCGGCGATGACCAAGTCTCCTTCCACAACGCCGCTCAGGACCTCGACCTGCATCGAGTTTTGGAGACCCAGCGTGACATCCCTCCTCAGAGCCTTGCCGTCTTGAGCGATGAAAACATGCTTGTTCTCGAGGATGGCCTTCTGGGGGACAACCAGGGCATTCTCATGCGTCTGGATTTCGAGGATGATCTCCCCGAACGTCCCCGGCCGGAGGACCAGGTCGGGGTTGTCCACCGCCACCTCGATCCCGAACTTCTTGGTCTGGGGGTCGGCGGCCAAGTTGACCACCTGGATGGTTCCCCTGAACTCTCGTCCGGGGGTCATCGGGACTCTCAGTATGGTCTCCTGTCCTTTCCGGATGAGCGGAATGTCGACTCCGGAGACCTCTACCCGGATCTTGACACGGGAGAAGTCCACCAGAGTGAGCACGCCGCCGCCGCTCCCCGGCGAAAACCCACCCATGAGGGGGTTGATGACATCCCCGACCTCGGCGTTCTTGGAGGCGATGACGCCGCTGAAGGGCGCTTTCATGATGGAGACATCCAGGCTGTGCTTGGCCAGGTTGACGGCCGCCTGGGCCTGGTTGAGCTGGGCATTGGCGGAATCGTATGCCAGTTTAACCTGTTCGTACTGCTGTTCGGAAACGGCCTTCTCTTTATAAAGGCGCTCCATGCGTTCCCAGTTCGTCTTGGCGTTGTTGAAATTGGCCTGAGCGACCGCCAGTGCGGCTTCGGACTGCTCGAGCTGGAGCCGGATCGCCTGGGTATTCAGCTCGGCCAGGATCTGACCCTTGGAAACACGGTCTCCTTCGTTGACGTTGATGCGGTCGATCTTCCCGCCGACATCGGGGGTGATGTTGATGCTCTGCCGGGCTTCGATCGTCCCGGTATAGAACAGCTTTTCGGAAATCCGCTGTCTGACGACCTTGAAGACCTTGACCGGCGCCGCGCCGACGGTCTGGGCCTTTCCCTTGGATTCCGTATTCTGCGGCGGCTTGCACGAAGACAACAGGGCGAAGGTGAGTCCTAACAGCAGGAATATTCTGAAGCGTTTCGTTTTCTTCATCGTCTCTCTCCTTTACATCAACTCGGATTCTTTCCAACCCAATCCCATGGCCTTCTCAAGCTGCGCCAGGGAGATGACATAATCATAAATGGCCCGGAGGTAGTTGATCCTCGCTTCGCTGAGGGCGACCTGGGCCGAGCCGACATCGGTGATGGTGATCAATCCTTCTGCGTAGTTGAGTTCGGCCACCCGGACGCTTTCTGTGGCCGCATCGACATTCTTCTCCTGGGAGAGCAGCGATTCCTTGGCCTGGTTCAGGGTCAGGTAAGCGGACTGGACTTCGAACTTGATGTTGTTGATGAGCCCTTTTTCGGTGAACCCGAGCTCCCGGATCAGGGCCTTCGACTGGGCCACCTTGGCCGGGGTTTGGAGGCCGTTGAAGATCGGGATGTTCAGGACGAGGTTGAAGGCATAGAAGCTCTGCCAGTTGTTTTTTGTGAAGACAAATCTATCCGCCCAGGTGTTGTAGTTTCCGGAAATGGCGATCGTCGGCAGATAGTCGGCCCTGGCGATCTTGATCATCTCGCCGGCCATCTGTTTCTGGTAGAGGAGCTGATTGAGCTCCGGCCGATTGGCCAGCGACCGGGCGATGCTCTCATCCAGGTCGATCTCGACAGGAGAGTAGGTCATGTCGCCGACGATCTCAACCGGCTGGGCCACGTCCAGCCCGAGGAGTGTCTTGAGGCTGAGTTCGGCCAGGGCGAGGTTGTTGCGGGCCTGGAGCAGAGGCGGTTTCAGATTCGCCACCCGGACCTCGGCCCGAAGGAGGTCCAGACGGGAAGCCATCCCGACTTCGGACATGTTCTTGACGTTCTGAAACAGCTTCTCCGCCAGGTTGAGGGCCTCTTCCGTGACCTGAACCAACTGTTTAGCGAGGAGGTAATTGTAGAAGCCACGCTTGACGTTAAAGACCGTTTCCTGAGTGGTCTGCCGGGCCGACTCCTGGGAAGAGAGGTAGCTCAACTTGGCCGATTTATAACCGGCGGTCAGACGGCCGCCGGTGTAGAGAGGGACCGTGAAGGACAGCGAAAGCTGGTAATCCCTGGTGAAGTCGATGGCCACCCGCTGCGGGCGCCCGCCCGGAATGAGAGAAGGAAATTCGAGGACGAACACCTTCTCGTCCAGGTTCTGGAGCCCCTGGGCATTCAGGCTGGGAAAGAACTGGGCGGCGGCCTCTCTCACCTTGGCCTGCGCCGCGTCCACTCTTTCCTGGGAAGCCAGATAGAATGGGTTCTGGGAGAGGGCCAGATCGATGCTTTTTTCGAGGGTGAGCGTGATCTTCTCCTGGGCGGTGGCGGCCTGTCCGCTCCCGAGGAGGAGACACAGGACCAGGATGGGAAGAACGTTTCTCTTCATCTTGACGCTCCTTTCGCGGGTCCTTCTTCTTTTTTTTGAATCCCTTGAAGGAAAAAACCATGGATGATCTCCGTGGCCTCCTTGACACTGTAAGGACGTTCATGCCAATACCGGACGTGGCAGTACCCCTCGAGGAGGGATTCCAGAAAGGTGACGGCCGCGGAGATATCGATCTTGCGGAATTCCCCGGCGGCCACGCCGTCTCTCAGGAAGCCGGCCACTCGGTTCAATATCTCTTTACGTCTGGCCTTCATTCTGGTTATGAACCGCCGGTCCATGTCCGAAGTGATCTTCTTATCTTCGGTCACGAAGATCTTCATCTTCTCGATGAACGACCGGTTCGTGATGAGCATGCGGGAGATGTTCTCTTTCTCCTGGTGGAACTGGAGATAGAAGCGGATCCCCTTCTCCAGCTTTTCTGTGGCGCTCAGCGGGAGGAGGCTGATCTTCTTCACTTCCTCGTTGATCTCCTCGAAAAAATGGCCGAGGATCTCGAGGGTGAGCTCTCCCTTGCCCCGAAAATAATGGTAGAGGGTCGCCTTGGAAAGCTGGGCCTCCCGGGCCACATCGTCCATGGTCGCGGCATTGCATCCTTTGCGGACGATGACCCGCTCGGCCGCCTCGAGGATGGCGTGGCGAAATTGCTGCCGCCGCTTTTCCTCGCGTTCTCGCTGCAGTTTTTTTCTTTCCATTTTTCGACTCTTGGGTTTAATCTCAGAACCGGAAGGTTTAAAGACTAAACTAATTAGTTTAGTCGCTCAGGATAGCGGAATCGGCCGGGCTTGTCAAGGCCGGTCGGAAGAAGTTAGAATAATGATCTCCGGGCTGGCTGACCATGAGGGCAGGACGAAGATGCTTCCCTTTTTCAGGGCGCCATTTACTGCCCCTCCTGGCCTTCCTGTTTCTCCAGGCCCGTCCGCTTTCCATCTTCCCGCAAGTCCCCGGGGCGCCTCCCCGGTGGTGGGAGGTCAGCCTCTATTTGAAGGCGGACGGGGAGTACAAACTGGACGAGGGAGGACCGTCGGCGGTCGGACATTTCTCCTTCGCCGTCCAATGGACCGGCTGGCTGGAAAAGGACGACCACGATTACCTTCTCTACCGCCTCGACTGCAGGCTCTGCGACTGGGAAGCCCAGGAAACCTTTTTCCTTCCGGAAACCACGAGAGTTCTGACCACGAACGACTTCCCTGATCAACCGGGCTTCAACCTCAAATACCTCATCCGGGTCGGGGACAACCTCAACTTCGATTTCTGGGTCGACGGGATGGCGGTCCCTCAGGCTCATTCCGAGGATGCCTTCCCGCTCTTGCTGCCCTCTTCCGAGCAGAATGACCAGAAGAAGTCCCAGATCAATTACAACGACTATGTCCTCAAAGGTTCAAACCGGGTCGAGGTTCCGGAATCTGAAATCTATTCCGGTACCATGACCAGGGCCTACGCCTGGACATGGAAGAACCAGCAATGGTTGCCCAAGCAGCAGCGGACGGTTTTTACCTCCCAGTCGCACCGGGTGAAGGTGAACCTCACCATCATCCCTCATCAAAAACGCCCCCGATAAATCCGCTGACAGCCGCCTGATAGCTCAGGCCCGCGGGTGAAATTTTTCGTAGACCTGGCGAAGCCGGTCCCGGCTGACGTGGGTGTATATCTGGGTAGTCGTGATCTGGCTGTGCCCCAGCATGAGCTGCACCGAGCGCAGGTCCGCTCCCCTCTCCAGAAGGTGGGTGGCGAAAGAATGCCGGAGGATGTGGGGGCTAACCCTGGCCCCCAGCCCCGCCTTCCGGGCATACTCGCGAAGCATCTTCCAGACCCCCTGGCGCGTGAAGGGGTCGCCCAGACGGGTCAGGAAGAGGGCCTCGACCGGCTTCCTCTGCAGCTGCGGTCGGGCTTCCTGGATATATCTCCGGGTCAGGGCGGCGGCCGCCTTGCCCAGGGGAACAACCCTTTCCTTGCCGCCCTTTCCACGGCAGATGAGATAGCCATCATCCAGGTTGATATCGCCGGGCCGAAGCTGGATGAGTTCGCTCACCCTGAGACCGGTCGCATAGAGGACCTCGAGTATTGCCCGGTCGCGGAGGCCGTGGAGGTTGCGTTCGTCCGGCTGGAGGACGAGATGTACCGCTTCGTCGACGGTCAGGAACTTGGGCAAGGAAAGCCACGTTTTGGGCGAAGACAGGTTCGCCGTAGGGTCCTTGGCGACGAACCCGTCCAGGAGGAGAAAGCGGTAGAACGACTTCAGCGCCGAGATGAGCCGGGCCAGGGAGCGGGCCTGGAGTCCCGCCTGGCTCTGGCGGTGGACGAAAAGGGACAGGGTATTCTCATCGGCCCGGGCCCAATCTTTTTTCTCCCTTTCGAGAAACAGGAAGAACTTCCGGAGATCACGGCCATAGGAGAGGATGGTGTTTCGCGAAAGCCCTTTTTCGACCGAGAGATAGTCCAGGAAGAGCCGGAGGACGTCCTCAGCGGAGGAGCGGGGTGCGTTCATCCGAGAAAAGGGTTGGACTCCTTCTCCTCGCCGACCGTGGTCCAGGGCCCGTGTCCGGGAAGGACGATCGTCTCCGGAGGAAGAGTCAGGATACGTGTCCGGATGGATTTCTCCAGATCTCGCGTCGAGCCTCCGGGGAGGTCGGTCCGGCCGACGCCGCCGTTGAAGAGCGTGTCGCCGGAAAAGAGGAACCCGCCGCCGAGGAAGCTCACGCTGCCCGGGGTATGCCCCGGAGTATGGATGACGCGCAGGCTCGATTTCCCGATGGCGATGGTTTCTTCATCCTGGAGAAGGCGGTCGGGCGGCGGCGACTCCTTGGCACCAAGAAAGAAGCTCAGCTCAGACTGCAGGTCGCTCTCCAGGAGCGGCTTATCGAGCCCGTGGATACATAGGAGGACGTCGAATTTATCCTTAACATCCCGGTTGGCGCCGATGTGGTCGAGGTGGCCGTGGGTGTTGAGGAGAAGGGACGGTCCGAGCCTCAGCTCATAGATCAGAGGGAAGATACGCTCCGCCTCGGCGCCGGGATCGATGATCGCGCAGTCGAGCGTTTCAGTGCAGTAGACGAGGTAGCAATTCGTGTCCAGGGGACCGACGACGGCCAGCGCATATTTGATCATTGCGCTCTTGCCGTCCATCATAATTCGAAGGCCCAGCCAAGTCAAGAAACAGCTCGGGTATGGACTCGTCAGTCCGCTCGTTCCCCCAGCGAGGGAAGTCGCTTCGCATCCTTCTTCGCTTTTCTCTCCTTTCAGTCGAGAAACCGTGCCCGCTCAGTCGTCCACGGACTTCGTCATCCACACCCTTCGCCTTGGCCAATAGAAGAGAACCTTGCCGGCTGCGGCATTTCTTGTCTTTTCCGCCCCGTCCCCATATAATTCTGTCAATGAGCGAAGAGCCCTGGCAGCTCCGGTTGGTCAAAAAGTCCCTCAAAAAAAAAGAGAAGCTCAAGCTCTTGCAGAATACCATCCCGGTCCGTCCCGACCGGACGGCCCTGGACCTGGGCTGCGCTCAGGGTATCCTCGGCTATTTCGCGCGGCGGCGCGGCGGCTTCTGGGTCCACGCCGACGAGGACCTGGTCAATCTGCAGACGGCCAAGGATCTCCTCGGAGATGACCTCGTCCAGCTCCGGGGAGAATCTCTGCCCTTCAGGGACGGTTCCTTCGATCTCGTTCTCTGTCTCGATTACCTGGAGCATATCGACCATGATGACCGGGCCCTCGCCGAGATCTCCCGCGTGCTCAAGGCCGATGGAGAGTTCATCGTAGTGACTCCTCATACCGGTCCTTTTTTTCTCTTGCACAAGCTCCGGTCCGCCATCGGACTCCGGCTCGAATATTTCGGCCACAAGAGGGAAGGCTATTCGTTTCCCGAACTCGAATCCAAGCTCGGCCGGGCGGGCCTCCGGGTCGAGAAGAAGGCTACCTACAGCCGGTTTTTTTCGGAATTCTTCGAGCTCATCCTGAACTTCGTTTACATCAAGCTCCTGGCGCCCCGACCGGCCGCAAAACGGCGCGACGGCCACATCCGACCCGCCTCCCGGGAGGAGTTCCGGGCCCAGGAGAAATCCTTCGCCCTCTATTCGTTTCTCTATCCGTTCGTCTGGTTCCTATCCCGCCTGGACACCCTTCTCTTTTTCCAGAAGGGTTACAGCCTGATGGTTTGGGCAAAAAAGAACTGAGGCGGCTTAGCCTGGAAATCCGGTTTTTGCTATAATTGAGAAGATGGATGTCTATCTGAGCGAAGAGGCCCGGCGGTATCTCAGCGCCCAGGCGCTCGAGAAATCCCGCGGCGGAACGGGCGGTGTCCTGCTTGGTCATCGCCGGGGTCCGCGATTTTTCGTCGAAAGCGTCTATCCCTGCCCGCTCCGGCCCTTCCTGAGCGCCCGAAAATACCACGCTTTGAGTCGCCTTTTCGATGACAAGATCATCGGCTTCTACTCCTCCAGCGGCCGGAAAGAAAATATCGAACGAAAACTTCCGCCTTTCGCCGTCAACAAGCTCTACCTCGAATTCGGCCCTCATCGGAGAAAGGGCTTGACCTTGAGGCCCGCCGTCATCGAATACGACGGCTCTTTTCATCTCGTTCCGGTGGAACTGGCGCCACCGCCGAAGGGGAGAGAATGAACGATTATCTCGACGCCGATGAGCAACGGTTCCTTCTCGCCCAGGCCCGGAGGTGCATTGAGGAATTTTTTAAGACGGGAAAGCGTTGCCGGCCGGAGGCCGGCTCCAAGAAGCTCTCCGCCAAGAGAGGCGCCTTCGTCACCCTGAAGGTCGATGGCCAGCTCCGCGGCTGCATCGGCTATCCTCTGCCTCACAAACCGCTGATCGAGACCATCGCCGAATTGGCCGTGACTGCGGCGACCCAGGATTACCGCTTCCTCCCCCTCGAGGTCGAGGAACTGCCGCGGACGAGAATCGAAATTTCGGTCCTGACCCTGCCCGAGCCGGTCAAAGATGTAAAGGAGATCGAGGTCGGACGACACGGGATCATCGTTTCCAAGGGGATCGCCAAAGGCCTTCTCCTCCCCCAGGTCCCGAGCGAATACGGTTGGGACCTGGAGACTTACCTCCGGCACGGCTGTCTCAAGGCCGGGCTGGACGAGGACGAATGGCAGAAGGGCGCCGACATCGAGGTCTTCGAAGCTCAGGTTTTTTCAGAGTGAGGATCGAGGAGGACGGTTGTCGCGTAAGAGCATTCTTCTGGCGGGCCTGATCACTCCTTTCCTGCTATTTTCCCAGGCGCAGAAGGCTGACCGGGAAGAGCGCGCCGCCGGCGATCATTTCAACCCGCAGTCGAAGATCAGCCGGCAACTGGCCGAGGAACTGGCCTGGCGAAAGAACAGCCGGGAAACGGTGTCCGTCTGGGTCTATTTCACTGACAAAGGCCTTGGCGGAGTCCGCTCTCTGGCGGCCGCCCTGACCCGGGTCGAGAGAGAGCTGGACACCCGCTGTCTCTGGCGCCGCTCCAAGGTTCTCGCTCCCCATTCCTTGGTCGGCCAGGCGGACCTGCCGCTTTCTTCAACTTATGTCGATGGTATCCGGCAACTGGCCGGTAGAATCAGGGCGCAATCGCGCTGGCTGAACGCTGCCAGCACCGAAGTCCGTCCACTCGACATCCGGAAGATCGCCCGGCTGCCCTACGTCCGGAAAGTGGACCTGGTGCAGTCGTTCACGCGCGGCGACCCGCTATCATCTCCTCCGTCTCCCGCAGACTTCGACGCCGCCGATCCGGTGATCGGCTTCTACGGACGCTCCTTCACCCAGATCAATCAGATCAACGTCTGGCCGCTCCATCGCCTGGGCTACAGCGGCCGAGGTGTGGTCGTCGGCCTGCTCGACTCCGGTTTCAGCAGAGATCACGAGATCTTCCGGCAGGCCCGCTTGATCGCTCAACACGATTTCGTCAACAACGACGGCGATGTCTCCCAGGACTTCAGCGATCCGAACGATTATTCGGACTCTCATGGGACCGGGACATGGTCCATTCTCGGCGGCTACAAGCCGGGCGAGCTTGTCGGTCCCGCCTATGGGGCCGATTTCGTCCTGGCCAAGACGGAGACGGATAACTTCGAGCGGCCGATCGAAGAGGACTACTGGGTGGCCGGGATCGAGTGGGCGGAGAGCCTGGGCGCCGAGGTCATCTCCTCTTCCCTGGGGTACACCGATTGGTACGCTTTTCAGGACATGGATGGACGGACTGCAGTCACGACCCGAGCCGCCAACCGGGCGGCGAGCCTGGGTGTGGTGGTGGTGAACGCGGCCGGCAACGAACGCGACGGGTCCTGGGGCCACATCATCGCCCCGGCCGACGGGTTCGACGTCATTGCCTGCGGGGCTGTGGACGCCCTGGGGCAGATCTCTTCCTTCAGTTCTCCGGGTCCCACTGCCGACGGACGTATCAAGCCGGAGGTCTGCGCCCTGGGAGTCGACAACTGGCTGGCCGCCAACAATTATGACCGGACCGACACCTACAGGGAGGGATCGGGGACCTCGTTCTCCACTCCGCTGGTGGCCGGCGTCGCCGCGCTTCTTCTCGAGATCCACCGCGACTGGACGCCGGCGCAGGTGCGCCAAGCTTTGATGAGCACGGCTAGCCTCAACGAGGCTCCGAACAACGACTATGGCTGGGGAATAATCGACGCCGCATTGGCGGCTGATATCGGCTGGCCCTCGCTTGCCCTGTCCGGATATGCAGTCGATGACGACTCAGCGGGCGCGAGCCTCGGCGATGGCGACGGCCGGGCCGAGGCGGGTGAGACCATCGAGATCGCGGTCCGGCTAAAGAATAAGGGAAGCTCGGCTGTCTCCGCTCTCCGCGGAACGATCGGCCTCCCCAGCCCGGAGATCTCCATCATCACGCCAGAAGTGAGCTTTCCGCTCCTTCCGGCCGGCGAAACAAAAAGCGCCCAGGACTCCTTCGTGGTCAAGATTCCCTATGGATTCCTCAGCCGGCCCGTCGCCTTCTGGCTCAAGATCATCGGCCCTCAGGGCCTGATGCTGAGCGATTACGTGATTGTTTTTGTATCCCGCTGATGGGTCCCGCTGAGCCCCGGCCTAGACTTTCCGGCCGAACCTGAAGCCCAGACCGAGCCGCACCGAGAATCCCGATAGGTTGATTCGGGCCAGCCGGGAATCAGGGGAAGGCGCGGATTTGCTGAAGACCAGGATCGGGTAGGACCTTCCGGTCGCGTCATCGCGAAGGTCATGCTTCCAGAGCTGGCCGTCTTCGGTCCTTTCATCCGTGCCTTCGGCCGAGTTAGCTCCCCATAACCCATAGACCCACTGCCAATCGCTGGCATCGCGACGGCTTCCTTCCCATCCCTTCATGTGCACCCAGCGGCCGAGGACGGCGACGGTCAGGAAAGCGGAAGGGGACAGCCTATACTCAAGCCCCAACCGCCCGTGCAGGCCGAATCCCGTGCCGGTCAATTCCTCCGAGTACTCGCCGGTCGTCCTGAGCCGGTCGATATACTGGAGGATCCCATTTGCCGTTGGTTCTTCGGCGACGCTTTCGGACAAAATACTGTATGATTCCTGGAGGTCGAGACGGCCCCAGTAAATGCCCCCTCCGCCTCCCAGGGTCAGGGCCCAGCGGGAGCCCAGCGCGAACGCATAATCCAGGCTGAGGGTAACGGGAATGGTCAACCCGGTGTAGCGTGGTCTCCGCTCTGTTGTCTGCTCAAAATCGACGGCCCATGGCTCCGGGAAGGAATCCGTGACCTCCTCGTGCCCCACCGACCGGGTGAAGATCTGTCCGCTCGTCTTCTGGGAAACATAGCCGATGCCCAGGCTCAGGCTCCACTGCCGGGAAAGCGCCAGGACGGCCTCGGCCCCGAGCTCCGAGGCGCCGTGCATCGCTCCCAGATTGTACGATGAGGTAAAGTCCGAGCTCTGTCGGTCCCCAAAATATTCTCGCCAGCCGGCAATACTCCTGTTAAGGTCTCCCCCGTCCGTATAGCCCCAACCTCCATAAAGCCGGAGGCTGAAATCGGAACCCAGGACACCGACCGCACAGATCAGGCCGCTGATGAGGATGCCGAGGAGCTTTTTTGGCATACCTTTTGGCATACCTCTACTCAGATACAAGAATAGCGATTATTTGCCTTTCTTCTTCAGGGCATCGAGCTCCGCCTGCGCTTCTTTCTTGTTCATGGGACATTTGGAACTCGTGACCGGCAGCTCCAGGGTTTTCTGGAATTCCTGTTTCGCCAGGTCGTAGTTCTTCATCGCCAAATAGGTCCGGCCGAGCTCGAGATGATGGTTTGTATATTCCGGATTGAGCTCAATGGCCTTCTTGAAATATTTCTCGGATTCTTCCACCGATCCCTTGGGAATACTTCCGTAGATCATCCCGCCGAAGAGTCGCTTGGCTCCGCCGATCTCGGCCATGGTCCGGTGCCATATCCCGAGGGCATGGTAGGCGATGTCGTTTTCCGGGTCCAACTCGATGGCTTTCTCGATTTCGGCCTTGATGGTTTTGGAGGCATTGATCTGCTCTTTCTTCCCTTGGGTCAACACGTACTTGCCCTGCGCCGCGGAATAGAAAAAATGCCCCCAGGTGTCGTTGGGGTTCACCCGGACCGCCTGTCTGGCAGTCTTGTAGGATTCCGTGAACAGGTTCCGCTGTTCTTCTACGGCTTTCTTATCCTTCGGCTCCATCAGGTCTCCCAGGTCGAAATAGGCCCGGGCCGTCTTCCACAGGGCTTCGTAGTTTTCCGGTTCGAGCTTGACGGCGGCCAGGTATTCCTCCAAGGCCTTGGCGTCATCGAATTGAGAATAGGACTCATCACCCTGACGGATATGGTCCGCGGCCGTTTGAGCGGAGAGAGGAAGTGAAGCGACGAGCAGGAAAGCAAAGGCAGCCACTCCGGCGAACGCTACATTTTTCATTTTTCCCTCCTATCCGGAAAGTCAGTCTTGGCGCCTATATAACACAAAGCCAGAGCAAGGGCAAGGCAAATTCTCTCAGAGAAAGCATTTCTGATTGGATGATTCTCGTGGCGCAGGAAGCCGCCCTCGCCCCCCGCACCCCGGGGAACCAGTCCC
>JBAQGA010000029.1:0-14707 GCA_049287565.1 Candidatus Aminicenantales bacterium | reverse complement strand
TCAGCGAAAGTACCGGAAATCAGCCGGACTTCCCCTTCCGGGCAAAGAGAGAATCACGGAGAATATTCTGTGGAGGCCTCAGCGGCCATGAGACGCTCCTGATAAGCGAGCTGGGGCGGGGGAGGCCTTTCCGCCACAAAGGTCAGCTTGAGGTAGTTGATGATCTTGTCCACCACGGAATAGTCCGTAAGGAAGGCGATGACCTTAGAGCTCTGCCAGTCGCGAGTCGTTGATCCTCGGGACCTTATGGAAAAGGCCCGCCTTGTCCACCCCGCCCTCGGTCACCAGGAAATGGAGATGCGGATGCAGATTCATCCGGTTCCCAAATGTCTGAATGGCCGCAATCACTCCGGGCATCAGCTCGCTGCCGGCAAAAACCTCGAAATAACAGGTCAAGGACCGGAGAGCGCAGCGGCAAAGATCTCCCAGGTGCGGCTGATCTATAATTTCAATGTCCGGTCCTTTGTGCGCGCCATCTTCCAGTACCTGGACGTCGACCGCGTGCCCGAGCGCTACATCTTCCCGGTAGACCCCCACAGCAAGGGCCTTTTCACCCAGCTCCTTTTCTCTTACAAAATCAACCCCCAGACCGTGCTGTTCCTCGGCTACTCGGATAACTCGTTGGGGCTCCAGGGAATCGACATCACCCGGACCGACCGCACCTTCTTTTTTAAGATCGGATATGCCCTCGTCCTTTAGGGGTCAGGTCTCAACAATCAACAATTAGCCGGCGAAGCGGGACTCCTTTTTTTGCTTGCTTTTTGACATTCCTTCACATTGTGTTTTATAATTCCGCCAGAAAAAAAGGGGCAAAACTAGCGCATGAACGCTCCTTCAGCCTGCTCAGCCGAAAAGTAAGTCATAGTCCCTGACCTCTAGGAACATAGGAAGGAAAGCATGAAAAGCGTGTTCCGCCTGATCAGCACCGTCTTCGTGTTCTCTTTCTTCCTTTCGGTGGCCTCTCCTGCCCAAGAGCAGTACGGGAACCTGAGAGGCGTCGTCGTCGACAAGGATGGCGCCCCGTTGCCGGGCGTCTCCCTCGTCCTCGAATCGCCGAAATACGGCTTGCGCACCGCGATCGCCTCCGAAACGGGTATTTTCAGGTTCATCAACATCACGCCCTCCATCTACACCCTGAAATGCGAGCTCCAGGGATTCAAAACCTACCTCCAGCAGAACCTGAACCTCCGCGTGGGCTCGAACTTTGACCTCAGGATCGTCATGGAGCTGGCCGTTCTCCAGGAGGAAGTGACGGTCAAGGCCGAGTCGCCCGTCGTGGATACCAAGAAGACCTCGGTCGGCGTCAACGTCACCCAGGAGGCCCTCCAGGAAATCCCTTCGGCACGGGACCCCTGGGTGATTCTTCAGCAGGCCCCCGGAATCTTGATGGCCGATGAGAACGTGGGCGGCAGCCGCTCCGGTATCCAAACGGATTTCTACTCCAAGGGCACCGACTACGAAAGCGCCATGTGGAACATGGACGGCATCCCGATAACCGACATGACATCCATGGGCTCATCCTTCTATTATGATTTTGACTCCTTCGAGGAGATGACCATTACTACGGGCGGACAGGATGCGCCGGTCCAGACCGCCGGCGTTTCCATCAACTTCGTCACCCGGCGCGGGGGGAACAGGTTCCAGGGAATGGCCCGGTTTTATTTCGCCAACGATGACCTTCAGGCCGATAACCGGACCGAGGAGCTAGAGGAGCTAGGCTACGTGGGCGACCAAATCGTCCAGATGTTGGACTACGGTTTCCAGCTCGGCGGTCCCATTTTCAAAGACAGGCTCTGGTTCTGGCTGGGTTTCGGCGTCCAGGACGGCCGTCGGCTGACCATCGACGGCTACCCGAGCGATTACAAGATTTATAACTACAACGCCAAGCTCAATGCCCAACTCAACTCCAAGAACAGGGCTGAGTTGGCCTTGTACTTCCCTCGCAAATACGCCTACGGAAGAGGTGCTGGACCGTTCAACCCGCCGGAGACAACCTTGGACCAGAAGGACGACGGCTCGGTCTATGTCAAGCTCGAGGACGAGCACATTTTCTCCCCGGATTTTCTCTTATCCCTTAAATTGTCCTATCTCAACAATCCCTTTGAGCTAAATCCCCAGGGCGGCCTTGACACGCAGGCCGGCTATGATCTTGTCACCGGAATGATGTCAGGGACGAATTCATATGGTTTCACCAAGCGGCCCAATTTCGACGCCAAGTTGGACGGCAATTTCTTCAGCGACCGGCTGCTGGGCGGGAGCAACGAACTCCGGTTCGGGCTGGAGTACCGCCTTTCTAAAGTGCAGGGATACATTCGCGATCCCGGGGATGTGTGGAAATATTACCGCAACGGCATACCGCGTCTCGGCTACGTTGAGAGGGGACAAAATAGGCAGGCGCACCTGGATCACTTCAGTTTTTATTTGAGTGACTCTTTCACCACGGGGCGATTAACCTTGAACCTGGGACTGAGAGGCGATTGGCAGAAGCCCTGGATCGACGCCTCTCCGGTCGAGGCCAGTCTTTCAGCCCCAGATTTCCTGCCCGCCCTCACTTTTCCCGCCATCGACCCGGGATTCGCCTTCTTCACCCTTTCGCCAAGGATCGGGTTCACCTTCGATTTGACGGGGGATGCAAAAACCATACTCCGGGGCAACATCGCGCGCTACAGCGACCAAATAAGCAACTTTGCCGCCGACCTGATAAACCCCGCCCAATTCGCATATGCCGGTTATTTCTGGAAAGACCTCAACGGCGACGACAGGGTCACCACCAACGAGCTCCTGGGCTATCCGCTGGACGGGCTGCTCGATTGGGGCGGGTTTGATCCCTGGAATTCCACCGCCCTCGAAACGCCCAACGCCATCGATGAAAACCTCAAATCTCCGCTCACGGATGAAATCCTCTTGGCCGTGGAAAGGGAGATGTTCGCCGATTTCTCCTTGGCCGCAACCCTGACTTTGCGCCGCATGCACCGTTTCTCCTGGGAAGTCATGTATGACAAGGAAACGAACACCAAGATCACCCAGGATGATTTTATCGGACCGGTCTCCGGATCTCTCACCTATGAAGGCCGGACCTACAGCTACGAATACTGGTACTTGAACCAGTATCGACCCGCGGGCTCGTTTATGGAGAATGCGCCCGACCGCCACCGGGACTTTTCTTCGGTGGAAGTGACGGCTGCGAAACGCCTGAGTCACGGCTGGATGTTAAACGCTTCTTTTACTTACCAGTGGGATAAATTCTCTTACGGAGAGAAGGGCTTCATCGACCCGACGAATGTCAAGATCAACGACGCTGTCGCAGTGGGCATCTGGATGGCCAAGCTCAACTTCCTGTTCGAACTGCCCTGGGGAATCGCCTTCAGCGGCTTCGCCAATGCCAGGCAGGGCTACAACCTCGGCGAGCAGATCGTTGTTGATACGCCGGAGAGGGCGGAGACCGGCCTCGGAGCCTATTACTATTTGGACACGGTCAAACCCGGAGCCAATAGGCTGCCCGATTTCATCAACGTCGACTTGAGCCTGTCCAAGAACCTCAGGTTAAAGAACTACGGTTCCCTGGTCCTGGAAGTCGATGCCTTCAACCTCTTCAATTTCAATCATACCCTTGGGCGATACAACTTGGCTAACTCGCCTGATTATGGGCAGATCACGAAAATCCTCAACCCGCGGGTCATACGGCTGGGGATACGGTATCAGTTCTGAGCTGGAGGCACGAGGAGACCGGCAAGCTTGAAATGCCCCAAGTGCGAGACGGTTAATCCGGCCGATTCCAAGTTCTGCAAGGAATGCGCCACGGCGCTTCCCTCATCTGAAAAGCCTCAGATATCGGTCACCCGAACACTTGAAATGCCCGCCGACGAACTCGCGCGGGGGACTTTATTCGCCGGCCGCTACGAAATTATCGAGGAGCTTGGCGCCGGAGGCATGGGCCGGGTCTATAGGGCCTTTGACAAGAAGATTGATGAGGAAGTGGCCCTCAAGCTCCTCAAACCAGCGATCGCGCTGGACAATAGAATTGTCGAGCGGTTCCGGAACGAGTTGAAGATCGCCCGCAAGATCCGGCACGCCAATGTCTGCGGTATGTTTGACCTGGGCGAAGAGGGGGAAACCCTCTTCATTTCCATGGAATATGTGCGTGGAGAGGACCTAAGGAGCCTGATCCGGCGGACAGAGAAGCTGACAGTAGGAAAGGCTGTCTTAATCGCCCGCCAGGTCGCCGAGGGGCTCGGGGAGGCGCATAAACTCGGCGTCGTCCACCGGGACCTTAAGCCGGGCAATATCATGATCGATAAGGAGGGCAACGCCAAGATCATGGATTTCGGGATCGCGCGGTCGCTCCACGCAGCGGGGACGACAGCTGAAGGCGCGATCATCGGGACGCCCGAATATATGAGCCCGGAGCAGGTCGAAGGCAAGCCGGCCGACCAGCGTTCGGATATCTATTCGCTCGGAATCATTCTCTACGAAATGGTGACGGGCCGGCCGCCGTTTGAAGGCGATTCGCCCTTCAGCGTGGCCTACAAGCACAGGCACGAAGCGCCCGAGGAGCCGCGGAAATTCAACCCCCATGTTCCTGATGCCTTCAACCGCGTGATTTTGCGCTGCCTGGAGAAAGACAGAGAGGCAAGATATCAGACGGCGCAGGAATTGCTGGCCGATCTGGAGAAAATGGAGAGCGAGGCTCCCGTCTCCGCAGAAACGGCGTGGACGGCAAGAAAGCCTCTTCCTTCCAAAGATATTACGGTCACGTTTTCCCTCCGGAAGCTTCTCCTCCCGGGCCTTGTCGCCCTTGCCGTCGTCGTCATCGGCGCCGTCGCTTACTTTATTTTCAGAAAATCCGGCTCCGGCCCCGGCCTCGACCCCGACCTCGTCGCCGTCGCCGCGTTCGAAAATCTCACGGGCGATCCCTCGCTCGACACATTGGGACGGATCACTTCCGACTGGATCAGCCAGGGGCTGTCTCAAATCGGCGGTCTCAAGGTCGTTCCGACGATGAGCGTGCCGCAGCTATCTCCCATGGCGAAGCCCGGAGAAAAAACGAGCCCCGCGCTCTCTCCGCTTCAAGTTCTCGCTGAACAGACCGGCGCCGGGAAGGTAGTCTCAGGGACCTACTATCTTGCCGGCGGTGAGATCCAGTTTTTATCCAGCATCACGGATACCCAGAAGCGGAAGCTCATCTTTTCTCTTGAGCCGGTCAAGGGAAGCCTGGCCGACAGGATGAATGTCATCGAGAAGCTCCGTCAGCGCGTCATGGGAGCCCTGGCCGCTGATTCCAGGTATTTGGTCGGTGATTGGATAAGCACGCGTCCCCCGAGCTATGAAGCCTATCAGGAGTTTGTCTCCGGAATGAATTTTTTTTGGAGCGATTATGCCAAGGCTATCAGCCATCTGGAAAAGGCCGTCGAACTCGACCCCGGTTTTATGCCCGCCTACCAATGGCTGGCTCGTATCTATTCGAATAGTGGCCTCTGGGACAAGGTTGTATCGATTCTCGGCCTCTTGGAACAGAACAGAGACAAGCTCACGCCCGAAATGGCTCTCTTTTTGGATCGCCTAAAGGCCCTGAGCCAGGGAAAAAATGAAGAATCTCTGCGCGCCGTCCTCCAGCTGCAAAAGCTCGCCCCGCGTGAAGCTCTTTATAACTTCCTCGTGGTCGCAGAAGAGATAGGACTCAATAAGCCTCGTCAGGCTCTCGATCTTTTCGAAAAGGTCGAGCTCCCTGAAAGCTGGCTGAATACCACTTCAGGAATAACTTCAGGAATAAATTGGTATGCTTATTGGTGCATCGCTCATTACTTCCTGGGAAACCACAAGAAGGAGCTTGAGGTCGTCCGCAGGGCCCGGAAATATTTCCCTGATGCTTTGACTCTGATGATCAATGAAGCGCGGGCGCTGGCCGCCGGGGGGAAGATCGAGGAGGTCAAGAAGGTCGTTGATGAGAGCCTCCTCTCGAGATCTTCGATCGGAACCGCGGGACGTGTTATGCTCGCCGCCGCCCGCGAGCTGCGCCTCCGCGGATATCAGGAGGCCTACAAGGACATGGCCGGGCGGGCGGTGGAATGGTACCGGGGGCGGGCGGCCGGCAAAGAAGCGGCGGAGCAGCAACGATATGAGCTGGCTGTGGCGCTCTATGTTTCTGAGCAATGGGAAGAAGCGGGCGTACTGATCGAAAAGTTGAGGTCGGAAAAACCCAATAATATAGATTACCTCGGATACAGCGGCGCGCTCGCCGCCAGGAGGGGCGACAAGGAAGGCACGCTGAAGATTTCCGAAGAGCTGAAGAGGATTGACCGCCCGTTCACATTCGGCGCGCAGACGTATTGGCGGGCGAGAATCGCCGCGCTCCTGGGAATGAAAGAGGAGGCCGTGGAGCTTCTCCGCCAATCGTTCGCCCAGGGAAACTATTATATAGCTTCCAGTGGTTTCATCATCCAGGAAGCGGACTTTGACCCGCTCCGTGATTTTGCGCCGTTTAGAGAGCTGATGAAGCCGAAAGGGTAGAAGGCTGGAAGACAAGCATGTCTTATTAAGATAATGACCGGGAGAGGAGACGTCTGTCGCTGGAAAATCTGGGTCGCATGGTGCGCTTCTTTGCCCAGCTGGTGGAGACGGGCGCGCGCTGAGAAAGGGGCCGGGTCTAAATACTCAACAAACAGATAAGGAGAGTTCAGTGACAACAAAACAAATGCTGATGATCTATCTGATCACTCTGGCCGTCTTTTTTCTGATCGACATGGTCTGGCTGGGTGTCGTGGCCAAGGATTTAAGAATAAGAAGTTCCTTTTCTGCTGCGCTGGTCGAATGATCGTTCAAGCACTCATTTTGCCTCACCCGATCGTTAGGGATGGTAAATCGAGGAGCCGCCGCTTGTCAAATTGAGTTGAAACCAGAGGAAAAAGGCCGGGAAACCGCGGATAAGCCGAAAAGCGCCGGAAATCAGCCGGACCTCCGGGCCCAGGGAAAGAGAGAATTACGAAGAATGCTCAGAGGATGCCTCAGCGGCAATCAGAAGCTCCTGAAAAGCCATCTGGGGAGGAGGGGGTCTCTCCGCGACAAAGTTCAGCTTGAGGTGGTCGATGATGCGGTCGACCACGGCATAGTCGGTGAGGAAAGCGATGACCTTCATCTGTCCGCCGCACTGGACACAGGTCAAGGGATTCACCTCGTACACCTTGCGGATTATCTCGGCCCAGCCCTTGGAAGTGAGAGGCCGAAGCTCCTCCTCCGCCATATGGAGAGGGAAAACCTCACGGCTCGCCTTCTTGACTTTCCCCCGATGGGCGTTGGCGTAGAGGCCGTAGTACCGGACAGTGACCTGGCCTTTATCGGGAATATGGGAAGTGACCCGGGCGATGAACTCCAGGTAGTCCATCCCCTCCACCTCTCTGGCCTCTTTCCCGTACCGATAGCAGATCTGGCCCTCCCGTTCATCGAGGGAGAGGCGCTCCAGAGAGAGCAACGGCCTGTAAGGATCTGGCCATAAAGAGAACAAAAAAACCCCACCAGAATGAACACAGCTAAAAAATAAAAAATCCTTTTGCTCATAATGCTTATTCCCTCCTTCAAAGGGCCATGAGAATTTTGGAAAAGGGAGGTGAATGGACGGGAAGTTTTAGATTCTAATTCCCATAGTCCTAACAAACTGAGTTCTTTTTTAAAAAGCAAAATCATTCGAAGTCAAGCAACCCCCTTTTTATTTTTCAAGGAAACGTCAACCAGAGTTGACTCCCGACCAGAAGAATGAGAGGCGCAGGGTCTGTGAGGAAGACCATGAAAGCGGCGGAACAGCCAGCGCATGACAAAAATTTCAGTTGAAACCGCGCCGGCGGAAGAAGATAATTACGCTTTCAATGGGCTCATAAAAAGGCAGGCTGTAAGGTGAAGTCAAACCCGTTGTCCAGGATCGTCGGCCTGGCCGCCGTCCTCTTGATCGCCTCCTCGTGCGTCCGCTTCCATCCTCTGCCCGTCGAACCGTCCAAGTCCATGGAGGATTTCGAGGCCAGGAGGCTCGACTCGCCCGAGCTCAGGGGTTTCCTTCTCCAAAACGAGGAGGTCAAGGACTGGCCCCCGGCCGCGTGGGGCCTCAAATCTTTAACCCTAGCGGCATTGTACTTTCATCCCGACATGGACGTTGCCAGGGGCCAGTGGGGCGTCGCCCGGGCCGGGAGGATCACCGCCGGAGAGCGCCCCAACCCGACCCTTAATCCTTTGATCGGATACAACAGCACGACCCCGGCCGGCGAAGTCACACCCTGGATCCCCGAGATCAGCCTGGAGATTCCAATCGAAACGGCCGGTAAGCGCGGCTTCCGGATCGCCGAGGCCCGGCATCTTTCCGAGGCCGCGCGCTGGAACATCCTGTCGGCGGCCTGGGATGTGCGCAGCCGCCTGCGCAAGGCCCTCCTCGAGACATACTCAGCGGGCGAGAAGGAGTCCCTCCTCGCCGAGGCGCAGAGGCTTCAAGACAAAATTGTCCGGCTGCTCGAGATCCAGAAGGAAGCCGGCGAAGTTTCTGCTTATGAGGTAACGCAGGCGCGGGTCGCCCTTGACGGAAGCCGGCTGGCCGGCATCGAAGCCGCCCGGGCTAAAGAGGACGCAACGGCCAGCCTGGCCGCCGCCATCGGCCTGTCCCGGAAGGCCCTGGACGGTGTCCGGATCTCCTACGATTCCTTCAGTTCTCCCTTGGCCGACTTCCCGGCGGGCGAGGTTCGCCGCCACGCCGTCCTCAACCGGTCGGACATCCTGTCCGCTCTTTCGGAATACGCGGCCAGCGAGTCCGTCCTCCGGCTCGAAATCGCCAAGCAATACCCCGACATCCGTCTTGGGCCCAACTACCAGCTCGACCAGACCGACAGCAAATGGACGATCGGTCTGGCGCTCGAACTTCCCATCCTCAGCCGCAACCGAGGACCGATCGCCGAGGCCGAAGCCCGGCGCACGGAGAGCGCCGCCCGCTTCCTCTCGCTGCAGTCCCAGGTCATCGGCGAGCTCGACGCCGCCATCGAGGACTGCCGTTCCGCTCTCCGGAAATCCCAGGCCGCCGAAGACCTCCTGTCCAACCTCGCCAGTCAGACGAAAGCAGCCCAGGTTAGGCATGAACTCGGCGAAATCTCGACGCTCGATCTCCTGGGCATCGAGCTCGAGCTCAACGCCAACGCGCAAGCCAGGCTGGAGGCGCTGGTCCAGGCCCAAGAAGCCGTCGGGAGACTCGAGAACGCGTCTCAAAGCCCTCTCGACGTGAAGGACTGGATCTACACCAGAGCAGCGGAAGACTCCGGTCCCGTGAAGGAGCGCAAGAATGACTAAACGCCAGGTTGTAACTGGGCTGATTATCGTGGCGGTGGCCGCCGCGGCCGCCCTCATCCTGATCAAAGGTCTCGGGCGCAAGGCCGGCGAGGAGGGAGAAGTCGTCACGGACGTCGCCGTCCACGTAGGGAAAATCACCCGGGCGACACTCCACCGCTATGTTGCAGCCTATGGGGTCGTGGAGCCGGAGCCTCCGGGCGATGGAAAACCGGCAGCCGGGGCTCTTCTCTCGGCATCGGTCGGCGGTATCCTGACCGAAATCCGGTGCACCGAGGGCCGTCCCGTCGAGCGGGGGACCGTCCTCTTCCGCCTCGACACGCGCCTGGCGGAGGTCGCCGTGGCCAAGGCCGCCAAAGCCCTGGCCTACGCCGAGCAAACCTACGAACGCCAGAAGAAGCTCCTCGCAGCCGACGGGACCTCTCAGAAATCGTTCCAGGAAGCCGAGCTGCAGCTCCAGACCGCCCGAAACGAGCTGGCTGCCGCCCAGACCGAATTGTCCCTTCTCGAGATCAAGGCACCGCTCGCCGGAACGGTGGTCAGGATCAACGCCCGGCTCGGCCAAACCGTGGAGCCGAACGCGGTCTTGGCCGAGGTCGTCGACCTCGACCGTCTCGTCGTCACCGCCCAGGTTCCCAGCCGGGAAGCCGGCCTGCTCAAGGCCGGCCAGCCGGTTGATATCGGACCGGGAAGCCCGGCAGCAGGGAAACTGACCGTCGTCGGCAAGGACATCGATCCCAAGAGCGACACGGTGCTCGTCCGGGCAGCCATTCCCGCCGGGGCGGGATTCCCGCCGGGCCAGTTCCTGAGCATCCGGATCATCTGCGAGGAACGCCGTGATGTCCTGGCCGTGCCCGAAATGAGTTTGGTCGCCGACTCGGTGGGAGGGGATGCCGGCTCAATCGTGCTGGTCGAGGACGGCAAGGCCGTCCGCAGGCACGTCAAGGCTGGCCTTCGCGAATCGGGCCTCGTCGAAGTCGAGGGAGAAGGACTGAAGGAAGGTATGACCATCGTCACCGAAGACGCCTATGCCGTCCCTGCGGAATCAAAAGTCCATATCATCGATTAAGCACATGAGAAAGCACTCAGGGTTGGGACAATTCACCACCCGTCATTCGACTTCGATCGTGTTCATCTGCGCCGCTTTATGCCTGGCCGGCGCCTACTCGGCCCTGACCATTTCCTCTTCGGTCTTCCCCCAGACAGACTTTCCCCGTGTGGTGGTTCTTGTGGACAACGGCGTCATGCCGGCCGATGAGATGATGGCGACCATCACCCGGCCCATCGAGGAGGCGATGAAGGATATTCGCGGCGTCACCACGATCCGTTCGACAACGGGCCGCGGTGCGGCGGAAATCAGCGTCTTCTTTATCTGGAACGTGGATATGATCCAGTCGGAACTTTATGTCCTCAGCCGGCTGTCCCAGATCCGGGCTTCGCTGCCTTCGACCGTCGAGACCTCGGTCTTCCGGCTGACCTTCTCGGCCTTCCCCATCCTCGGGGTGAGTCTCACCAGCAGCGCCCGCAGCATTATCGAGCTTTGGGAGACGGCGCGTTATAACCTCAAACTCCGCTTTCTGCGGATCCCCGGCGTCGCCCGGGTGGACCTCGTCGGCGGCCGGACCCCCGAATATCATATCGTGGTTGATCCTCTCCGGCTCGGCGCCGCCGGTCTCACGCTCGCCCAGGTCACGGAGGCCCTGACCAATGATAATTTCGTGGCCTCGGCCGGCATGCACGAAGAGAACCACACGCTCTATCTGACCGTAGTCGACGGGCGCCTGCGTTCGATCCGGGACATCGAGAACTTCTCGGTGACGACCGCCGGAGGACATCCGATCCGCGTGCGCGATTTCGCCCGTGTCGAGCGGGGACCGGAACCAGTCTTCAATATCGTGACCGCCGACGGAGAGAATGCGGTCCTGCTCAATGTCCGCAGCCAGCCCGACGGAAGCACGCTCGATATCGCCAAGGCCCTTAAAAGACAATTGGCCGAATTGAAACGGGAATTGCCCCCCGACATGAAGCTCGCCTTTTTCTACGACCAATCCGAGATCGTCCGCGCTTCGGTCGAGAGCGTTTGGGAGGCGATCCTTTTCGGTCTGATCCTCTCCGTGGTCATCTTGTACTTTTTCCTGAAGAATTGGAGGACAACGCTGGTGGCGATACTGGTCATCCCCGTCACGGTCCTGGTCACGCTTCTGTCGATGAAAATCGCCGGATTGACATTCAACCTCATGACCCTGGGAGGCATCGCGGCCGCCATCGGCCTGGTCATCGACGACGCGATCGTCGTGGTGGAGGCGATCCATACGAAGCGGACGGCCGGGAAGCCGCGTATGGAGGCCATCCGGGATGGGATCGGTGAGATCTTGCGCCCTCTGGTCGGTTCGACTTTGACCCCGGTCGTCGTCTTCATCCCCCTGGCGTTTCTTCAAGGGATTACCGGCGTTTTCTTCCGGGCCCTGGCCCTGACCATGGTTGTCGCCCTGTTGACGTCCTTGATCCTGGCCATGACCTTGACGCCGTCACTGGCTGCCTGGCTCCTCCGCTCCCGGACGGACGAGCCGGTGGGGTCCCACGGGGAGCATAGCGGCTCCCTGCTGCCGCGCGTCATCGGGATCTATGAGACGGGCGTGCGGGTTACGCTCAAGCGTCCGCGGCTGACCCTGGGCGTTTGCGGGCTTGTCCTTCTAGCCGCCGTCTATCTCTACAACCGCCTCGAAAGCGAATTTCTGCCGCCGATGGACGAAGGGGGCTTCGTCATCGATTACTTTACGCCGCCTGGAACGAGCCTGGCCGAAACCCACCGCCAGTTGCTTCAGGCGGAGAAAATCCTCCGGACGGTCCCGGAGCTGGCCAGCTATTCACGGCGCACCGGCGCGAGGCTGGCCCTGTCCATCGCCGAGCCGAATACGGGAGATTTTCTGGTCAAGCTGAAAAGCAACCGCAAGCGAAATACCGCCGCTGTCATCTCCGAATTGCGAAGACGCTTCAACACAGAACTGCCGGGTCTGACCTGGGAATTTCCCGGTATTTTAGGTGACCTCATCGGAGACTTGATGTGGGCCCCCCAGCCGATCGAAGTGAAGTTGTTTTCGACCAGCCAGGCCTGGCTCGAGAAAAAAGCCCCGGAGGTTGCGGAAAGGATCAAGAAGATCACGGGAGTTGTCGACGTTTTCAACGGGCTGGTTTATACGGGGCCGACGATCAGCCTCCGGTTGCGGCTGCCCGACGCGCAGCGGTTCGGTCTGACAGGGAACGATGTCGCGGCAGCCGCCCACACCGCCATGCTGGGCGAGACGGCTTCGGCCGTCCTCGAGGGCGACCGGGTGATCGCTATCCGGGTCAAGGTTGATCCGTCGCGCCTCGACCGGCTGGCGAGCCTGCGCGAACTGCCGTTGCGGACGCCGGAGGGAATGCTCATCAAGCTCTCACAGGCGGTCGATATCCGGGAAGAACCCGGCCAGCTCGAGCTCAGGCGCGAAGACTCGCGGCAGGACGTGGCCGTCACGGCCCGGCTCGAGGGCCGCGACCTAGGCAGCGCCATGGCCGAGGTCCGCGACGTTTTGAGCAAGGACAAGTCCATCCCCCCGGGAACCATCGAGTACGGCGGCCTTTACGAGCAGCAGCTGGAATCATTCCGCAACTTGATGATCGTCTTGCTCATGGCCGTCTTTCTCGTCTTCACCGTCCTGCTCCTCGAATTCGGCACGTTTTACGAGCCTCTGGCCATTGTCTTCGGTGCGGTGCTGGCCATGTTCGGAACGATCCTCGCGCTCTTGGTCACGGGAACATCGCTGAACGTTGTCTCGTTGCTCGGCGCCATCATCGGCATCGGCATTGTCGCCAAGAACGGAATCCTGATGCTCGATTTCGTCAAGGAGCTCCGGATTGAGGGGTTGGACCTGACCGAGGCCCTTGTCCGCTCCGGGCGGCGGAGGTTGCGGCCCGTCCTGATGACGTCCATGGCCGCGGCCCTGGGGATGCTCCCCCTGGCGTATGGCGTCGGGTCGGGTGCCGACATGTTGAAGCCCCTGGCCATCGCTGTCATCGGGGCCCTCTGCATCTCCGTCCTGCTCTCCCTCATCGCCACCCCGACGGTCTACTACCTGATGGTGCGCCGTCGCAAGACAGACTGAACCGGCAACAATCCTTTCTCTGAGTTCGATCCACGCCGGCCGATCTTTCCGGACCTTGCCGGCTTTATCTGCCGAATTCCAGCACCATGAACGACCCCGGGACGATGGACGGCCGGGGCCGCGGCTGCTCCTTCGTGGGCGGAGGGGCCGGGCCGAACTCCGCCGTCACGACTTTCCCGTTTTCGAAATCCGAAACAACCATGACATTGTCGCAGACGCTGAACGGGCGCTTGTTCTTGAGGTCGATGGCCGTCACGTTCGCCGTCCGGCCGTTGAAGGCGAAGACGCGGTCCGATAAGGCGTCGTACATGATGGCGTCAGGGTTCTGCCCCGAGGTGGGGATCTCTACGAGAACCTTATGGGTTTTGAGGTCGAAGACGGAGACGCTGTTGCCGCGTCCGTTGGAGATGTATCCCCGATCCCTATCATGGGCGAAGGTCACACCGTGAACTCCCGGAAGACCGGTGATCGGCTCCCCCTTGACTCCCGTATCAACGTTCAGGATCTCGACGGCGCTGCCGTGGGTCACATAGAGGAGACGACTCCCGCCGTCTAAAGCCATGTAATCCCAGCCGCCTTCCCCGCCAAGCACGTGCTTCTTGAGCAGGTGATAGCCGGCCGGCTTTTGAGCCTGAGCCGCCGCGAAGCCTGCCATGGCCACTATCAAGAGAACCACCAGACCGACTCGACAAGCTTTTATGGTTGAAACTCCTTTCTTACCATTATACTCAGTTCGCCCGGCCCAGACCAACCCGGCGGGGGAGGTCGGGACCGGCCTGGAGATATCCATCAATTTAGCTCTCTATCGATCCAGGCGCCTTCCCCTTCAACGACCAGCTTGTCTATGATCTTATAGGGTGCAAAAAACAACATCTCGCTGGCGTTCGGCGGGGCCTTCCCCGCGCCCTCTCCGGACCTAAGGACTATTCGATAATGTTCCCAGCTGGGTCTATCGTCACCCCGGTTTTTTTGTCCTTGACTTGGATCTGGAGTTCAAAAATTTTCTGGCCGCCCTTGAGCAGCTCTTCGGCCTTGAGGATCTTGTAGCCGGGATAGGCTTTGGCCAGCGCCTGCGTGACCGCCACGGGAAGAGTCCCGGGGGCGATGGCTTCCTCGACCTCGACAGCCTTACCGTCTGCGGTATAAAGCAGGTCGCGGTTATTTATAGTAATTTGGTTTTTCGGGTCTGCTGGCTGCGGTTGCATTTTCGCCTTTATTGTCCCCAGCAACCATCGTTAGGGAGGATAAATCATGAC
>JBAQGA010000028.1:0-1885 GCA_049287565.1 Candidatus Aminicenantales bacterium | reverse complement strand
AAGACAATGGAGCGACGTCGTCGGCGCTGGTGGACGCTTTTGGACAAGGGGAAGGTGGAAACCATTATCTCCCAGGCCTGTCCCTTCCTCCCCGAAGATCCCGATCTCAGGAAGATCGGGCTGGCTGAAATCCGATACTTGAATAAGAATAAAGAGCGGATGCGCTACAATAAGTTCCGGGCGCAAGGGTTGTTCATCGGTTCAGGGGTCGTGGAGGCCGGCTGCAAGACAGTCATAGGCCAACGCCTCAAGCAATCAGGCATGGAGTGGACCGTCCGGGGCGCCAACGCCATCCTCGCCCTGCGCTGTGTGACGAAATCCAACCGGCTCGAAGACTACTGGGAGTCCCGAGCCGCGTGATTTACCCCACTTTTATGACGCAGGCCCGCTGGCAACCGCCAATTTGACTTGGCGATTAACTCTCATAAATTTCGCCCGCCCTCATGATCTTGTTTCCTGGATCTGGCAAACATGAAGTTGGCGGCGGCCAGAACGAGCAGGATGACGACGATCCCCAGCCATAGCGTTTTCTCTTTGATCTGGAACGGACCGGCGCTCACGGGGCTGCGGTAGGGCTTTGTCAGGTCGACGGAGACAGCGATCTTCTCCGCCCGATCGGGGACCCATCCATACGTCGATTGCTTCAGCGTCCGGCCGAAGTATTTTTCCAGAATGCGGTTCTCTTTGGCGGCGATGAAAAGAGCTTCCCGGCGCGATTTTTCATCCTCGGCCTTGGCGGCTTCATCCACCTTGCGGTCCCGGCGGAATATGTGGATGCGCATTTCGTAGAGGAAAGGATGGAGCAGGGGGTGATGTTCGCGCAGGAACGAGGCGTAGTCCCTCTCCTTCCATTCCCTCAGGATGTTCGCCCAATGATCGGAACTCTCGCTGTCCTCTCTTTCTAGGCCTTCGAGCGAAAGGCGCGAAAAGAACACGCCGATCTCGGGGTCCGTGTGTTTCCGCGTGAATTCATACATCGGCTCTTCTTTGACGAGAAAAGACAGACGGGGAACGCGGGAGGCGTAGGCGGCCACCCGCTGCGGAGTGTTGGACGCGCACAGGCCGAGGAGCAGGATGTTGACCGCCAGCAACAGGGAGATTCTGCGGACGGACCGTGGTGTCGTCCTCTCGCTGATGATTTTAGGCTTGATCCCCTTCCAGAGGGCGATCTGGAAAAGTCCCGTGGCCAGGGCGTTAAGGCCGGCGTCACGGAAATCCCAGTAGCGGCCCGGCATCGCCCACTGCAGGATCTCGTCGATGATCCCGACGAGCGATCCGATGAGGAAGGCGGTTGCGTAGAGGCTCTTGTCGCGGATGGAAAGACTCAAGGCGCGGAACAGAAAAAACCCCAGGAGCCCGTATTCCAGGAAGTGGACCGCTTCTTCGGGCGCCCGCCACAGTTGGAGCGTGAAGTAGACATAAAGGCCGGCCACGGCGGCCAGCCAGGCATAGTTCGACGGGGAGCGTATCTTCAGGCGAAAGACAAGAATAGAGATGATGACACAGAAGGCTGCGGCCGTGGCGGCCAGGACCACGTACCCGAAAAGGGCCCGTCCCCAGTGCGCCGCGACGAATCCCTGGATCGTCCGGGCCAGCGGCACGACGAGATAAATGGCCAGGATGCAGAGTGCCACCCAGAGCCAGGCGAAAACGCTTTTCTTGGGAAGCATGGCCGGTCCTGGACATTGTAACAAAAAAATTTGCAAATTTTCTTTGACTTTTGAAAAATAAAATATCTATAATGAACTAATGCTGCTGGCTGGAGAGGGATCCTCCTTAGCCCCGCTTCCTTTTCCAAACCTTGGCTCCTCGACAGCCAGCATCCCTTTTCTTACGCCGTTCCCTAGGCCCTCCTCTCAGCGGCTGCGGAACTCGCGCCTCTGTC
>JBAQGA010000027.1:0-2293 GCA_049287565.1 Candidatus Aminicenantales bacterium | reverse complement strand
ATTCTCCTCAGCACCAACTCTATCTCGATGGGGAATACAAGATCACGTCGGCATTGACCGCGGGCGCCTCCTTGGAATACATGAGCTCCTGGTATATCGACGCGACGAACAGAATCCTCCCCAACGGCTACGGCCGGACCGACCCGTACACTCTCATTCACGTCCGGCTCGGCTACACATTCGAAATGGGCGGGATACCCTGGGAACTCATGCTTTCGGGACGCAACATCTTCGGCGTCGAATACTACGGTTTCACCGAGCCCGATCCCGACGGCAATTCCTACCAGCCGGCCCCCACCGCCGAATGGTCGCTCAGCCTGCGCCTCGGATTCGGAAAGATAAAATAGCCTGGACTCCATTCGGAGATGAGCATCCCGGGAAACACTTCGGGGACATAGACCCAAGGCGGGTGTCTCCGAATTGACCTTGCCCTCTCCCAGTTTGATATAACGTAGTTTTATTACAGGATTTATCGGGGGGTTTTAATCCAGAAAAAAAGGACGGGGCGACTTGACTTTACCTGTTTCTTACAGTATAAATACTGTTAGATAGGAGGCCCATCATGACTCAACGTCAACTGCTTCGGTCCGAGGCCCGGGGCCTGCGCTCCCGGATGCGCAAAATCGGGTCGATGATGCAGGGCTCGGTCGTTTACCGGCGGATGACCTGCGGCAAGCCCAACTGCCGATGTCAAAAAGGTTTTCCCCATACCTTCTTATGCGTCACCTATAAGGACAAGGGCAAGACCAAGACTGTCTATGTCAATAAAGCCCTGGAAGGTGAGGCGCTGGTGCTGGCCCGCAACTATAAACAGCATAAGCTCTTGCTTAAGGAGCTGACCGGGGTGAACCTGGAGATTCTCAAGAGCCGCTGACATGGCTGAGACAAGCGTCGACTGGCGAGACCTGGAAGGGGAGATCGAGACGACGCTCCGGGAGACGTTTGGAGAGATGCGGGCCACGGTCAGGAAGAACTTGGCGGCCCTGGTGATCGGCTTGGTGATGGTCCTGCGGACGCCCCGCGGTTGGTATGGCCGACTCTCCTTGAGCGGCATCTCCCGGGCGATGCCGACGAGGGGTCAGGTCGCGG
Source organism: Candidatus Aminicenantales bacterium (assembly GCA_049287565.1). Taxonomy (GTDB): domain Bacteria; phylum Acidobacteriota; class Aminicenantia; order Aminicenantales; family UBA8522; genus UBA8522. The sequence continues at coordinate 1,204 of JBAQGA010000027.1, read as the reverse complement.
CCCGCTACAAACGTCTCCATCGTTTCTTGGATAATCCTCATTTTCGGACCGCCCAGCTGAGTCGTGGACTTTTGCGGTTGGCGACCGGGGAGACCTGCCCCGCTTTTGTGCCGGTGCTTGTCGATCAGACGGCGGTGGGAGATATCCAGGTTTTAACGGGAAGTTATCCAGTCTCGGACCGGGCGATTCCGCTGGCCATGGCGACGTTTGAATATAGGGAGCTTCAATCGAGTCGGAACCGGTTGGAAGAGGAGTTTTTACGGCAGTTGGCCGGCGCGCTTCCCCGAGAAGCGAGGCTCGTCTGGATTATGGACCGGGGCTATGGACGGGTTGCGCTTCTGGCTGTCTGCCGTCAGGAACAGTGGCTGTTTATTATCCGGGGCCTGGCCAAAGTGATCGTGGAATACCAGGAGGAGGGCAAGGTGAAACGGGCCAGTCTGGCCCGATTACCCCATCGCCAGGGAGTGGCCTGCCGTTACCGCAACGTCCTTTACCAGGGCACCAAAAAAGAACGGATCGATATTATTGTCTATCGGGAGAAGGGGTTTAAAGAGCCTTGGTTTTTGTTGGTGCCGGCCGACTCCGAAGAGATGCTCCCGACCGACGCCGTCGTCCAGCTCTATCGAAGCCGGATGCGGATCGAAACAAGTTTTCGGGATTTTAAATCCTGGCTGGGGGTGCGGGGGTTGCGCTTGAAAGTCCGGAAGGCCGAGCGGTTGAACCGTTTGTTGACAGGCCTGGCCCTAGGCTACATCTTGCTTCTCGCTTTGGGCTCAGGCCGCTTGGCTCAACAACTGCGCCGCGAGCTGGAAATCCTCCGCAACCACGCTCGCCATGGGACCCGGCGGACGCTCAGCCGGCTCTTTGTGGCGCTTTTGGTCGTGACCGATCCGTTGCTCCTCAGTCTCTCCAACTTAACTCAAATGATCAAAGACTGTCTTCTGGACTTGCGCTCCGGACAAGCGACCAAAGCGGCCATCCCGGTTTAGCTTAAATAAAGCCACCCGTGAATATGACTGGTCCCCGGAACTCACCTTAGTCCTCCGTTGATCGTCGAAAATCGCCTCATCCCAACCGTTATGACGCTTGTTTTCGATGAAACAAATCTAATCTTGGACCTTAACAAATAACAAAAACCCAATCCCGCTTTCCCTGACCGGCCTCCTGTCTTCCTCATATCCCCTGGCCCTCCTCAAAACTGGGA
>JBAQGA010000026.1:0-2620 GCA_049287565.1 Candidatus Aminicenantales bacterium | reverse complement strand
CTTCTCCTCCAGCAACCGGCCGCGCTCGCCCCAGGAAAGCTTCCGGTGCCCCACCAGGTCCGCGATCACCCCAAACCGAAACTCGGCGATGCGCTTTTCCTTCTCTTCGTCCATGGTCTTTGCTCCTTTCTTGAGTCTGGCCCCATGCTAACCCGAAAACCATGGACGTTTCGCCGCAAAAATCAGGTGGGGTCGCTCTCACAAACGCAAAATCTCAGATTGAAGGCGATGAGTCGAAGGACAAAGGCCTTGCCCCAAAAGCCACCGCAGAGACGAAAGCGTCGGCCGCCTGAAGTTTCTCCGCCGCGAGGCTTGAACCCGCAAACCCCGGTACCAGTACTGCTGCGCCTGGCGGGCCAGGCATCCCAGCCAGCGGCCCTGAATCAGCCTCGAAAGAAGCGAAAGAAGAATCGACAGCCTGGAATAATGAAAACCCTGGTCAAACTCCCGCGGCCTCGCGCTGTGCACCGACCCACAATCGGGACAACGGAAGCGCTTCATCCACAGGCCGCAGGAGAACCCCTCAAAGTACCGAAACACATACCCATGCCCCCACAGCCGCACCCCCTGACAGCGGGGACAGCGATGAGGCCGAGGCCAGAGATAATCTTTGCCGTCCTCAACCAGCCTCTTTACATCCACCGCAAAATGGAGTATCAATGAACTGCCTTTTGGGGATGGTCGGTCGGCGCTTAGAATCCAAGTTTTGGCCCTTCCGGCCATCCGCTTTCTGTTAATCGATTTTGAGAACTCCTCCAGAATAATCCGAGAAGGATGGCTACTTATACAAAACACCGAGAGAAAAAGATAGGGGTTTACGCTAAACTATCGTAAGAGTTAACACCGTAAGGGACCCGGAAGGGACGGCAGAAGTCAGCAGAGGCCGTAGTAGGACTACGGGCCAGTCCGAAGGGCCGAACGGATCGACAAGGGGCCGGCCCGCCAGCTTCGCCGTCGTGGGGATACAGCAACTCCAGCTATGGGACCGACTCCCAGGCTCAGAGAGTTCTGGGGCTACGGTGTGTCAAGCGAAGGCGGCAGCGAGGGGATCCGACCCCGCCACAGCGATCGTGATGGAGGAGGTGGTCCGCAAAGAGAACCTCGTTAAGGCACTGAAACAGGTTGTCGCCAACAAGGGCGGTCCCGGCGTCGACGGCATGACCGTCGAGGACCTCAAGGGGCATCTGAAAAGAAACTGGCCGGACATCAGAACTCAACTCTTGGAGGGCCGGTACAAACCCCGGACTATCAAAGCCGTAGATATTCCAAAACCTGGGGGAGGAACACGCCGGCTCGGTATCCCAACCGTTTTGGATCGCTTCATCCAACAGGCTATTCTGCAGGTGATGACCCCGGTCTGCGACCCGACATTTTCCCCGCACAGCTACGGCTTCCGGCCTGGCCGCAACGCCCATCAAGCGGTCCGGCAGGCCCAAGCCTATATCCAAGAAGGCTATGGCCGGGTAGTGGATCTCGACTTGGAAAAGTTCTTTGATCGGGTCAACCACGACATCCTCATGGAAAGAATCGCCCGACGGGTGAAGGACAAACGCATCCTGCTTCTGATCAGGCTCTATCTCCAGGCGGGGATCATGCTGAACGGAGTGGTCCGGGAACGGTACGAAGGGACGCCGCAGGGCGGTCCGCTGTCTCCCTTACTCAGCAACATACTGCTGGATGAGTTAGACAAGGAACTGGAGCGACGAGGCCACAAGTTCTGCCGGTACGCCGATGATGTCAACATTTACGTACGATCAGAACGAGCAGGTCAAAGAGTGAGGGACTCTGTGGAACGGTTTCTGGCCAAACATCTGAAACTCAAGATCAGCCGCGAGAAGAGTACTGTGGCCGAACCCCAAAAGCGATCCTTTTTGGGCTTCAGCTTCTGGGCCTGGGAACCCAGGAAAATCCGGATAGCTCCGAAATCCCTGAAGAACTTCAAGCACAAGGTCAAAAGAATCACCCGACGCTCACGTGGTATCAGCCAAGAACGCATGATCCAGGAACTCAACGAATACCTCCAGGGTTGGATCGGCTACTACGGAATCGCCGAAACGCCAACTGTGCTATCGGACCTCGATTGCTGGATTCGACGACGATTGCGGTCCGCCGTTGCCAAGCAGTGGTTTAAAAGCTGTAAAGCCCGGTTCCGTGGGCTTCACGGGCTTGGGGCAGGGCCCAAGCAAGCCGCTATCACGGCGGTCACGCGAAAGGGGCCCTGGGCCATGTCTAACCTGAAAGCCTTCAAGGTGGCGATGCCGAACAAGTTCTTTGCCGAAAGAGGTCTCTTAACCCTCTCCGGATACGGACGATGAATGGTCAAGTCGATCCGAACCGCCGGATACGGACCCGTATGTCCGGTGGTGTGGGAGGGCGGCGGCCGCGAGGTCGCCCCCTATCCCGATTTTCATCTTATCCGCTCTTATTTATTAAAAATACATTGCTTTATAGAAATTAATGTATTTTTTCTCTTTTTTCATGCTTTAATGCTTATTTCTTTGTCATGAAGTCAATGTTTTTTTTGACACTTAAATTTATCACTTATTAAATAAATAGTGACACAAGCAAGAATTAAAGCTTTGAGTTTCATAACTTAACCTACCTTTATATAGTTATTAAT
>JBAQGA010000025.1:0-11365 GCA_049287565.1 Candidatus Aminicenantales bacterium | reverse complement strand
ACGCTCCTGATAAGCGAGCTGGGGCGGGGGAGGCCTTTCCGCCACAAAGGTCAGCTTGAGGTGGTCGATAATCCTGTCCACCACGGCATAGTCGGTGATAAAAGCGATGACCTTCATCGTGCCGCCGCATCGAGGGCAGACCATCGGGTCAACCTCATAGACTTTACGGATCATCTCGGCCCAGCCCTTGGAAGGGATAGGGCGGAGCTCCTCCTCCATAATTAGGAGAGGGGCAGCGGCTAGACCTGCCTTCCTGATCTTCCCCCGATGGGCTGGGGCGTGACATTCTTGCCGCCCGAGGTGACGATGAGATCCTTCTCACTCCGCCAACCAACTCCTGAGGATTTCGGACTGGAGGGGAGTCGGGTCGGCGACCGGCTTGATGGCGAAACTTCGGTCCTGCCTTTTTCCCAGGACAACCTCGACCTCGCGGACGGTATCGCGGCGAGAGATCAAGACTCTGACCACATCGGCTGGCTTTTTCTGCAGCAGGAGCTCGCTCATGCTTCGGGCGTTGACCCGGATACTATCAAGGGCGATGATTTCATCCTCTGCGCTGAGGCCGGCATGCATGGCCGGAGAATCCCACTCCACGCCCGAGACGATCAGCTTCCCGTCGCGCTCCCGAGTCGAGACCCCGGAATATGGCGCAGCACCCTCTTGGGGCTGAATGTCGATGTCCAACCCAGCGTAGGCCAAATACTTAGGATAGTCGATATCCTTGGTTGTCGAGACATAGATGTCGAAAATCTCGGCCAGTGGGCAACCGGCGATACGTTCGCAGACTGCGCGGAATTCGTCGTCCGTGAAGCCCCTATTTTTCTCTTTATAGTATTCCTGATAGAGAACGCGCATCACGTCGTCCAGGGACTTCCGGTTTTTCGTCTCTGCCCGGATCTTGAAATCGAGCAGCATCCCCAGCGCGGCTCCCTTATCGTAGTAGGAAATTGTCGTATTGACCGCGTTATCCGCGCGGCCGAAGGAGTGGAGCCAGGTGTCGAAGCTTGACTCGGCCGCCGATTGGAAGCGGTGTCCGGGGATATTCTCGTAGTTCGCGATGTTCATGCGGGCGGCCTCGAAAACGTCATCCCGGGTGATGAGGCCGGCGCGTCTGAGGATCACGTCCTCATAGTAGGCCGTGAATCCCTCGGACACCCAGAGCATATGAGTGTAGTTTTCCTTGTCATAATCAAACGGACCCAGAGCGATCGGCCGAATCCGCTTGACGTTATAAAGATGGAAAAACTCGTGAGCCACGAACCTCAGCCACCTCTTGTAGCCGGACGGATCATTCAGGTCGGACGGGTTGAGAGTCAAGGCCGTGGAGTTGGAGTGTTCGAGGCCGCCTCCGCCCGGACCGATCACCAGGAAGGCGTAGTGCCGGTAGGGGATTTCCCCTATGAGCGCTGCGGCCGTTTCGACTATCCGCTTGTGGTCAGCCACGAATTTCTTCCGGTCAAACGTCCCGAGGTTGTCGACGGCGAAGATATGGGGAATCCCCTGGACTTCAAAGGTCAGAATCTCCTGGTTGCCGACCAAGATTGGGCAATCATATAAAATGTCAAAGTTCGGGGCAATGAAGGTGTTGGACTTCCCTTCGACCGCATCGAGGCCGGTCGAGATGCGGTTCCAGTTCTGATAGGGTTTGATGGTGACGGTCACCGGTTGCTGGATCCAGCCGGCCACGTGCATGAAGATTCCGGTCGGTGAGATGAAGCCCATCTCATCGTCGAGATAGCTCTCGGCCACAAATCGGGTGAAAGCATAGACATCATAGCTGATCACAATGGAGTCCGACCTGCCGGATTTGACCCTCCAGGTATTTTTCGTGATCTTCGTCCACTCCAGCGGTTTCCCGGCCCCATCCTCGGCGCAAAAGTTCAGAACGTTCCTGGAGTAGTTCATGATCTGATAAAAGCCCGGTGTCCAGACCGGCATCTTGAAATCCTGCGTCTCGCCTTTTAACCCCTCGCCTCTGAAAACCACGTGAAAGTAGTGGGTGCTCGGTGTTTCCATAGACACCGTGAACGCCATGATCCCTTGCGGCGCCGCTCCGTAGACAAAGGTGGCAACAAGAAGGACAACACCGCCGAGAAAAAGTGCCCTCAGTGCTTTTTTCATCCTAAATCCTCCTGACTTGTCTCCGGGCTTGAGAACAATCGGCCTTTCCGTCGATGAACGGGCCAGCCTATTTAATCGGGATGATCTTCATCTGCCGTCCGGCGAGGAAAAACACGCCACGGCGGGTGAGCAATGAGGAGTTCATTGGCGGATGGCATGAACAAAAGATAGGCCAAGGCCGTTCGTGCTGTCAAGGCGGCCGGCGGGCTGTGAGGCGTCCCGCCTTGACATCTGCTGCTGTCATGATACGATCCTCTATCGTAGATTTTTTCTCCCATGCCCTGCCTTCAAAGCTCATGGGAAAAATGGGGTCAAATTGACCTAAACGGCGTTCAAGGATTATATGCCTAGTTCAATGTTTTTCAGGATAAAAGAGCAGGTCTAAAGTAAAATATCGCGCGAGTATCAATACTATTTTCTTAATAATCATTACTTTATGTCGGACTGACCCCTCGTATGTGCGCTGGTATTGAAAATACCGGGATAGCGTCTCGATAACGAGACGAGGACCAGGGTCATTCCCACCAGAAAGCAGGCGCCTAGGACAAGAAAGGCTTTTCCAAGAGAACTCGCGTCCACCAGCCTCCCGAAAAGCGGCGCTAGGACCACATAAGTCAAGCTCCCGGCCATCATGGCGACGGAAAGCACCGTCGCCCGGATGTCCGATTCGATCCGGCGGTTGATGAGGTCCAGGAACAGAGGGAAGGACAGTCCCCAAAGGAATGAATAAAGGATGATAAGCGGGATAACCACCGGCGACCGGACGAGCCCGGCGAGTACAAAGACCACACCGATAAAAAGCGGGAGGGTGAGAGCCTTACGCATCCCTATGGCTTTCTCGATGGCGTGCGCCCGGCTCGACCCGAAGGCGCTGGAGAGCTGGAAGGCGGCGAAGATCAGGCCGAAAAACCCTACGCTTATCCCCAGCGATTCATAGTATAAGAACGAGGCCCAGACGGCGATGATGCCCGCGCTGCCGATGAGAGCCGCATAAAAGATGAGATGTCTGATTTCTCCGTGGGCAAGGCTGAAACGGGTGATCTTCAGGATATCGAGAAACGGATTCTGGGCCCGGCGTTTCGACCTCTGCGGTTCGGCCAGCGACAGCGCCAGGGGTAGCATGAGGGTGCTGGTGGCGATATTGATCAAGAAGGGAAGACGGAGAAAAGCGAGCGCCGCGATCCCTCCCAGAACGGCCGATATCGCGGTTCCGACCCGGGTGAAGAGGATGGCCCGTCCCTCATATTTCTTATAATGCTCCGCCTCCCCGAGCTCGAGGAGCGTGTCGTAGATGAGCGCCGATTCGCAGCCCGAACGCATGCTGTTGGCCACGGCCAAGAAGAACTCGGCCAAGACAAAGGTGAGGAAAAGACCGGTGAAGGCATAGACAGCCAGCCCCAGCGGCATAAAGGCGGCGCCAAGGATGAGGGTCGGCCGGCGGCCGATGACGTCGGCCAGGTAGCCCGAGGGAATCTCGAGCAGGAGCACGGCCAGGGCGTAGGCAGCCTGGATGGTGAAGACCTGGGTGGAATTCAGGCCGTGGGACACATAGTAAGGGATCAGGACGGGGACAACCAGGTAGAATTCGCTGATGAATTTATAGACGTAGAGCTTCCACAGGTTGGTCTTGACCCCGGGCATGGGTTCGTTCTAGGGGCTTATTTTCCGGAGCTTCTCGGCGGCGGCGAGGAGGGGAGGCCACCGGGACGTCTTTCCCGTTTCCGGGACATTCCAGATCGTGCAGAGATGACCCAGCATCCGTTCCGAGGGGAAGGCCAGCGAAAAATCAATCAGCTTTTTGGTCTGCTTCGCGTCCCGAAAGCTCGTCGGCAGGACGCGGAAACCTTTGTTCAGGAAGAGCGGGATCGACGGGTAGGACTTCATCCGCTCGTAATGCCAGTCGCAGATGATGATGTCCTTGGGGATGAGGTCGATGGCCGGATGGGTTCCGTTCAGGGACGCCTCCCATTCCCCATAGCCTGTTGCGGCTCCATCGAGCAGCCGGTCTCCCCACATCAGCATCTCCACCCCACGCTCTATGACCAGGTGCTGGTAATAATCGTTCACCGCTTTGGCAAAGAGCTCGGCGGGGTTTTTGCCCTTGCAGCGGGGGCAGAATTCGCTGGCGATGAGAAAGACCTCGTCCATCCCGACATGCAGGGCGTCGGCCTCGAACACTTCAATCAGCTCGTCGTAGAGGGAAAAGATGATGGGATTAACTTCCGGATGGAGAGGACACCAGCTGCGGCAGTAGATATCTTTATTCCCGGGGAATTGGCCGGGAGTTTCGTCGAACTCGGGGTGTTTCGTCAGCAGGGCGTAAGTTTTTTCGGCCCAGGACTGGTGGCCCAGGGATTGAAACTCGGGGATCAGGCGGATCTCGTGGTCGCGGCAGAACCGGACGACCTGTTTGACGGTCTCCCGGGAGATCGGGTCTTCGCCCCGGAGCTCCGGATGAGAGACATACTCATAGTTGTAATCGACCTCGAAAACCAGCAGGTTGATGCCGGTATCAGCCAGAGCGGGGAGCTCAACGAGGAGAGCCTCGGCGGCCGGCTTGTTTTCGATCAGGACATGGAGACCGAACCAGAGCGGCTGCGTTCGCGGCACGGCCCTGGGCCTGGCCTTTGGCGCACAACCCTGAAGGCAAAAAAGAGCCAGGCCTGCAACCAGGATGAAGACGGCGATATTTTTCATGCGGTTCCTCGTTTTTATGAATTTCCGCCGAAAAAGCGGAGGATGAATCGAGTCTCCAGAATGCTTCCCAAGAGTATGGCGGCGCCGGAGAGAAGATAGGCCAGGCCCAGGAGCTTCAGGCCCGAAACCAACGCTTTCTTGCGGCTCTCGAACCGGAATGCCCGCGGGAGAAGCGTCCAGAAGACCAGGTTGAGCGTTGCGACGATCGTCAGAAAGTAGCCGCCGAATTCCAGCAGAAAAATGCTCAGCATCCGTCCTCCGGGAGCCGCCTGGGCAAAGACGACCCCCTGGAAGAATCTGCCGAAGACCGTCAGGGTGATGGGTACAACAAACAGGGCGCGGATGAACATGGTCAGGTTGGCGACGAAGAAGTTGTTGATAAAGAAGAGTGTTCCCAAACCCCAAGCGTTTTTCTTGAAGAGATAACCGAGGCGGCACTTGTCGTGCCAGGTCTTGTATGCCTTGAGGAGTTGAGAATAGCCCGGGACCTCGTACTCGATTTTGCTGGAAAACTGGAAGAGTCGGGTTTGCTGGAGAGACTTGACATCGGTCCAGTTCAGCTTCCCGGCCAAAAAGCCGGCGGCATAGCTCAGGACATAGACCAGCAAGAGGATTATAAATATAAGTTTGGCCTTATGGATGAGTTCTCGCATCACTCCATCCTCGCCTAGCGGTAGGGATCGGATGGCTCTCCGGGCGGTGTTCCCGGGTTGATGATATCGAGAAGGAAGCGGTTCTTCTCGGATCGCGTCTCGCCGGCGCTGGTGCAGAAGATGGCCGGGTCGTCGACCACCGGGCACTTGTTCTCGCAGATGCCGCAGCCGATACAGAGGTCGAGGTCGATGACCGGAGCCAGCGGAGTCTGGACCGTCCCGTCGAGGAGCTGGACCTCGGTCCTGACCAGCTTGATGGCCTTGGGCGAGGTCGGGCAGTGCTCCTCACAGACGATACAGGGCGAGCCCAGCACATAGGGGATGCAGCGGCTCTTGTTGACCCAGGCCGACCCGATCTTGACCTGAACCTTCTCCTCGACGGTCAGCTCCTTGATGGCGCCTGTCGGACAGACCTGGGTGCAGAGCGAGCAGTAGTACTCGCAGTAGCCGATCCGCGGCTTCAGCACCGGAGTCCAGATGCCCTCGGGACCGGCCTCGTCCAGCGCCGGCTGCAGGGCGTTCGTCGGGCAGGCCTTCATGCATTCACCGCACTTGACGCACTTCTGAAGGAATCGGGGCTCGGGGAGCGCCCCGGGCGGGCGGATGAGCTTGGCCGCCGCCCGCTTGGCGGCCGGGGTGATCTTGAATAACGGCGCGGCGACCACGGCCAGCGCCGAAGTGAGAATGATCCTGCGCCGGGAGAGATTGATGGACTCTATTTTCTCAGGCTTGGCCTTCACCGGGAACTGGACGGCCTTGGTGGGGCAGATGGCCGCGCAGGTGTAGCAGTAAACGCACTCCGAGCTCCGCCACTCCTCGTTGGGATAGGGGTTGGCCTGGGTCTGACAGTGGAGCGTGCAGAGGTTGCACTTGATGCATTTTTCCATGTCGATGCGCACCTTGGGCACGTTCCAGCGGGCCAGGATCCCGAGGAGCGCGCCGGCCGGACAGAGATACCGGCACCAGAACCTTTCTTTGGAAATGTTGAGCAGGACGATGCCGAGAAAGACGAGGCCGAGGAGAAATCCCTGTTGGTAGGTCTGGTTGAGGGAGAGGGTGCCGAAGAACTGAGCGGCCGCATCCCCGAACGAGGAGAGTTTCAGGCCGTAGAGAAGGCCGATGAAGGCCGCGCCGACTCGGGCGAGCACGGGAACGACGGCGGTGGCGAAGGACCGGTAGAGGAAAGACAACGGGTCGGCGAATCCCACCAGGTCGACGGCGAAGAGGCTGGCGACGAGGACGGCAATCAGGATGAGGTATTTCCAGGAGAGACGGCCCGCGCTTCTATCCTCTTTGTGCGGCTTCAGGAGCTTGGCCTTTTTAAAAACATAAGAAAAGAACTGGTGGATCGATCCCAGCGGACAGACCCAGCCGCAGACAAAACGTCCGGCCACCAGGGTGACGGCGACGGTGATCGCGGCCAGGATGAACGAGGCGAACAGAGCCCGCGAAGCGATGGCCGTGGCGATAGCGAGCAGCGGGTCGAAGTGGAAAAAGACCTCCACCCGGCTGATATAATCCTCGCCGGTGAAATGTGTCCTCAGCAGGAGATAAAAAAAGAGGCCGAAGAAAACGGTCTGGCTGAGGATGCGAAGGAGTTGAATTGCCCGGTATTTTTTAGACCGTTCTTTTTTCAATGGTCAGCTTCTCCAGGTCGGTCTGGCCCAATCCGCGCCGGGCGGCGATCCCGAGGTAAACCAGTTCCTCCGGCCGGATATCGAAGAAACCCGCTCCGACAGTGTCCGCTGCGACCGGGTCGATGCTGGCGATGACGGTCTTCTGGAGCTTGGCGTCCGATGTCCGTCCTCCCTGGGGGCCGTTGCGGGTCAAGATCCGATAGGCGTCGAGCACGGTCAGCTGGGGCTTGAAGAAAGCCGCCAGGTCGACCATGGCCTCGTCGAGCTTCTGGTGGAGCTGGTTGCGGGCGCCGCCGATGGCCCCCAGCCAATTCTTCATGCCCATGGTCAGGCGCGAGAGGCTGTGGTGCTTGGCGATGGGGACGTTGATCAGCTTGTCGGCCTCGACGAAATCGGTAAAGACCTCCCACTCCTTAAGCCACTCGCCTTGGAGCGCCATTTTCTTCAGATGGTACTCATTGACGAATGGGACCTTGGCGCCGCCGGCCTTGGCCGCCTCGGCGATGCCGGAACGGGCATAGCAGCGCTGTGCCTGGTTAATGGTGTTGTCCATGACCGTGACTTCCTTGGCCCCGGCATCGAGACACAGTTCGACCAGGGTCTTGATGACCTCGGGGTTGGTTGTGGCGGCGAGCTCCGGCGTCCGGTCCCAGCCGATGTTCGGTTTGATCATGACCTTGTCGCCCTTGGCGATGAAACGCTTCATCCCGCCGAGGGCCGCCAGTGCCCCGGTGGTGATGACGGCGGGAGATTCGCCCGTGACCATGGCCATATCCGGCTGGGGGCTGGCCTGGGCCAGGAGCGAGGGGCCGAAGCGCAGAAGCACCCCGCCGAGCGCCAGCTCCTTCACGAAATCGCGTCTATTCATCGATCTATCCTTTACCCAACGAGCGCATGTATTCCTGAATTCCCTCGTAAATTCCCATGGCCACCTGTTTTCGGTAGGCGGTGCTCTTGAGCCTTTCTTCTTCCTGAGCGTTGCTCAGGTGAGAGACCTCGACCAGCACCGAGGGCATCTCGCCGCCGATGAGCACCCAGAAGGGGCCGCCTCTAACGCCCAGGCTTTCCACACCGGAATAATGCCGGGATAACGATTTTACCAGATTTTCGTGGATCTTCTGAGCCAGATCGCGGGATTCCAGGATCTTGCTGTTCTGAACGATCTTTTTGAGGGTGTCCTGCATGGCGCCGATCGTCTTGGTGGAGGTGGCGTTCTCCAAGGCGGCGATCTCGTTGACCTGGGGGTCGGGGCTGAAGTTGAGGTAGAACGTCTGGACGCCCTTTTTCTTCCGGTTGCGGTTGGCGTTGGCGTGGATCGAGACGAAAAGGTCGGCCTTCTGCTGGTTGGCGATGACCGTTCGGTTCTCGAGCGGGACGTAGATGTCTGATTCCCGCGTCATGATCACCTCCAGCCCGTTGGCGACCAGCAGATTCTTCAGCTCGGCGGCGACGGCCAGGACGACGTCCTTTTCCTTCTGGCCTTTCCGGCCGATCGCCCCTGGGTCCTCACCGCCGTGTCCGGGGTCGAGGACGACCCGCCGGATGCCGAGGCCGAGCTGGCGGGCCATGCTGTAGCCGGCGGTGGTCGGCTCGGGAGGCTGGGCCGGCTTTTCCGCCGGTATCTCGGGTGTCTTCGGCGCTGGCGGCGCGTCCTTGGGGTAGATGTCGAGGACGACCCGGAAGGGGTCGAAAAGAGGGAAAACCTGGTAGCGCTCGACTTTTGTCATATCGAGTTCGACGACCATTCGGACGGTCGTCGCGTTTTTCTGGGCGATCCGGACCTCTTTGATATAGTCGCATTGGGCCACGAAAGACTTTCCGTGCAGGATAGGATTCAGGCGGGCCTGGTAGACATCGATGTAGATCCGGTCGGGATCCCTGAGCTCGGCCGAGTAGTACTCCCGCAGCTTTCCGATATCGACGACGACGCGGGTATGAGTGGGGTGAGTGTAGGAACGGAGGTTATAGACTTCGACGGTCGATTGTCCGGACGGCCAGAGAGACGATAGCATGAACAGACCGGCGAAGAGGCCCAGGAAAGGGTGTGTTCGTGTCATGGCGAAAGCCGAACCTCTCAATTCCTACTTATAATATAAAACCGATATGATTTGCTCAAACGGTCGCTCTCCGTCAGGCGCCGTATTTCTGGAGCTTGCCGGCGTGGGCGAGCAGGAGCGGCATGGCCTGGAGGGCGGGAAACCGTCCCAGGAAACCGCGGCTGCAAGCCCGCTCCGAGAACACCGAGACATCGTCCGGCAGGGCCGAGCGGGCGGCGATCAGGAAGGGGTTGGGATGCCAGGAATGCGACTTCAGAAGGCAGGGGGTGGAATGGTCGGCCGTGACCGCAAGCACCTCGGGGCCGAGGGCTTCGATCCGGGGGATGAAAGTGTCGATCTCTTCGATGGCCTTGACCTTGGCCGGGAAGTTTCCGTCCTCGCCGGCCGCATCGGTCTTCTTGTAGTGGACATAAAAGAAATCATGGTCTTTGTAGCCGGTCTCAAGGGCATCGAAGAGGTCCCGCGTTTCGTTGCCCACGGTCGGGACCGCCATGCCGAGCAGCCTGGCCAGCCCCTTATACATCGGGTAGTTAGCCACGGCCGCGGGGCTGATTTTATAGAGCTCGGACATGCTCGAGATGGCTGGGAATCGAGAGAAACCGCGGAGCAGGACCGTGTTGGCGACCGGCTGGTCGCTCAGGATCCGGGTCGCGTCTTCGACGAAATGGCTGACAATCCCGGCCGTTTTCTGGGCCTCGGCGGAAAGCGCTGAAGAGGCGACGGGCGGCTTATGGTCCTTCTGCGGGTCGGCGTCGGTCAGGGCGTCGCTCAACCCTTCGCCGCTGAATTTCACCACGAAACGGTGTTCTTTGCCCGGGAAGAGGGCGATCCGGATCCCGGGCGGCGGCTGGAGAGCCTCGTTCAGACGGCGGCAGATCCGTTCGTTCTCGGCGGTCGGGATCCGGCCGGCCCGGCGGTCGACGATCAGGCCGTCCTTTAGGGTAGCATAGTTGCCGCGGGCCACCAGGTCGTTCCGGCCCACCTCGACGCCTGAACCGAGTGCCTCCAAGATGCCGCGGCCAAGCTGGTGACGCAACGGGTCATAGCCGAAGAGGGCCAGATGCGAGGGACCGCTCCCCGGCGTGATGCCGCGGAAAACGGGGTCGGTCAGTCCGCAGGCCGCCCGGGATGCCAGACGATCGAGATGGGGCGTCCGGGCCGTTTCCAGGGCCGTCTTCCCCTCGACGGGGAGATCACCCAACCCGTCCAAGACGAGTAGAACGATCTTCGACGGGGTCACGACAGACAATTCTTTAGCAAGAGTCTCCCAGTCCATGATTTTCCACTATACCGAAATATACGGAAGGACACAATAGACGGAGGGTAGTCTTATATAATCCGACGCATGCCTTGCCTTGTCCGTAACGGCTTTTAATCAAGCAAGAGTCAGCTGGCGATGGGCCAGCAGGAGCATTCCCTGGATCGGGACGCCATAGGGGCAGGCTTTTTCGCAATGGCCCGGGCAATGCCCGCATTCCTCCGCCCTGGCACCCGGGATATGGGCGTACTTGAGCATCGCCTCCTTTTCCCGGCCCTGGGCAGCGAAGTAATGGTGATACCGCATGATCGTATTGATCGGAACTCCGCGGGGGCATTCAGGTTCGCAGAGCCCGCAGGCGTGCCGGCAGTAGAGCCGGCCGCAGGCTTCACCATACCGGGCCAGGGTTAAGGTATCCTCGGCGCTCAGTCGCGACCCCGATTGGCGGAGGAACTGTTCGGCTTCCGCGTAGGTCTTGGCGGAGCAGCAGGCCGTGTGGATATCGGGATTGCCGAGGACGAAGCGGAGGGCGGCCTCTTTGATTTCCTCAGGGTTCTGGAGGTTGTATTTCTTGATGAACGTCTCCGCCCTCTCCGCTATGACCTTGTATCTGGCCAGGCCTTCCCGGTAGAGCGGGTCGATTTCTTTCCCCTCCTTCTCCAGCTGCTCGATCCTCGATTTTAGAACGGCATAGGTCCCTACGGGCTTGGTCTTCATCAGGGTGATACCGATCTTCTTCTCCTTGGCCGCTTGGATCACCCGCTCTCCCTTGTCCATCTGGAGGAAATTGTAGGCCATCAAGAAAACATCGAAACGGCCGTCCTCGACGGCGGCTAGCAAGACCCTCTCCATGCTTTCCTCGGGGTCGCGGAACCAGAACGAGCCGTGATGGGAGACGCCGACGAAGCGGACGCGGCCTTCGGCCTTGAGCTCATCCATAGC
>JBAQGA010000024.1:0-15364 GCA_049287565.1 Candidatus Aminicenantales bacterium | reverse complement strand
CTCGGGGCAGTGGCATCGAAACCGCGCCCGTTTTCTCCCAGCGCGGAAAACGGGCTCGATTCGTCGTTCGCTCTTCTCTCCCTCCGGTCGAGAAACCGTGCCCGCTCACTCCTCATACGGGTTTCTCCTACCACTGCCCCTCGCCATGTCAAAATAAGGAGTGCCTGCTCAGTCGTCGACGGACTTCCTCGCAAATCCCCCTCGCCTCAGTCGCAGCAGGTGATTCCTCAGTCCGCTCGCTTCCATTCCTTGAGAGGCAGGGGACAAAATGCTATGATTGTCCGCTGGAAAGGAGAGGAATGAGAAGAGCCCTTGTTTTTAGCCTGGTTTCGCTCGCCCTTTCCTGCTCTCTCTTCAGGGCGAAGATCGCTCCCTACCCGGCCGGGGTGACATTCCCCTTAGAGGAGGCCGGCCGGGTCGAATTCGAGGGCAAGGTGGTCGGCGGGTTGGCCGAAGATGAGGCCGGGCAGCTCTTTTTCTCGACGGATAAGGGCTATCTTTACTGTTTGGACAAAGCAACCCAAGAAATTTCCTGGGATTTTGCCAACCCATTTCCTTTTGGGTGTGCCCCGGCGTTCGGTCCGGAGCGGCTGTTCGTCTGGGACGAGGAGAATTCCGTTTTCTGTCTGGATAAAAAGGGCAAGCTCCTTTGGAACTCGAAAATTGCCGAGATGATCTCCAGCTCGATTTCCTTGGACCACGAAAGGGTGTACCTTGGAACCGAAACGGGTTGCCTTTTTGCTTTGAGCCAGGCCACGGGAGAAATCCTGTGGCGTTTTGAAACCAAGGGAATCATCGCCGCCGCCCCCGTTTTCTTCGATAACCAGCTCTACCTGGGCAGTGGCGACGGCAAGGTCTATATGCTCAGCCCGAAGGGTGGCCTGCGAGGGACGATCGACATCGGAAGTCCCATCCTGGTGACGCCGCTGGTCGATGGTCACCGGCTCTACGTCGGGACAGAGGATCGCGTTTTTCACTGTTATGACCTTGGGCATCGAAAGAGGAAATGGATGATCACGGCTGGGGGATGTCTTCTCGCAACTCCGCGGACCGATCAGAAGAGGGTTTATTTCCCCGCCTCCAACGGTGTCCTTTACGCCTTAAACAAAAAGAACGGCCATATCCTCTGGTGGTGGATCTCTCCCTCGAAGAGCCGGTACGGCCTCGAATTCGATGGACAAAATATCCTGACCACCTCCGCCTCTCCCTACCTCCATTCTTTGGACATGAAATCGGGAAAGGAGCTCGGGAAATACGACGCCAAAGAAGAGATCAGGTCCAATCCCGTCTGGGCGGAGCCGTATCTTTTCTTCGCTCTGTTCGATCCTGCAGTCAACAAGGGGAGGATTGTCTTTCTCCGCAAAGAGGTGAATGTCAAGCTCTCTCCTTCCCTGGCTTCGCCCCAGCTGGTCGGCACAGAGGTCAGCTTCACGGCCTCGGCGACGGGTTTCTACCGGCCGCAGTTTGAGTTCTCCTTGGTCAGGGGAGAGGAGAGGACCGTCGTCCAGGCGGCATCGGAGCGGACAACTTGGGTTTGGTTCGCTGACAAAGAGGGAAGCTACACAATCAGCGTCAACGCGAAAGACGAGAAACAATCCCAGGAGGTGGAAATATCGTATGAGATCACCAAGAATGATAAAACGACCGTTCGCTGAGAACGCTCGGGAGGGAGGCGACGAATGAACCGTGAAGAGGCTCTCGTGCTTGTTAAAAAGCATCTTCAGAACAGGAATCTGGTCAAGCACTGCTTGGCCGTTGAGGCCTGCATGAAGGCCGTGGCGGCGAGGCTCGGACACGCTCCTGAAGCGTGGGGGCTGGCGGGAATCCTTCATGATCTTGACTACGAATTGACCGAAAAGAGCCCGGAGCTCCACACCACCGAGACGGTCAAAATGCTCGAAGGGATGGACATCCTCCCGGAGATCATCCACGCCATCCAGGCCCATGCGGCCAAGGTGACCTGCGAAAGCCCAATGGACTGGGCGATCTTTTCCATCGATCCGTTGACCGGGCTGATCATCGCCGCAACATTGATGCATCCGACCAAGAAGCTCAAAGCGATCGACCTCGATTTTGTCAAGCGGCGCTACAAGGAAAAAAGCTTCGCCCGGGGGGCCAGGAGAGAGGAGATCGAGGAATGCCGGAACCTCGGCCTGGACCTGGATGAGTTCATCTCCATCTGTATCACGGCGATGCAGGGCATAGACACCGAGCTGGGGCTCTGACCTCTGGGCCGGTCCGTTCCGCGTCATTTCGCTCTCTGCCAGAGTCAAAGACTTGATGACCCAAGCAATTGATTGGTGTATAATGTTGCCTTCCATTTTTCATCCATCAAGGAGGAATTCATGATCAACGCCTTGGCCAAGATACCGACACCCGTCAACGAACCCGTCCTAAGCTACGCGCCCGGGACTGCGGAACGGAAAGCTCTGAAAGACCAGCTGGCCAAAATGCTCGGCCAGCAGCTCGAGATCCCGCTCCTTATCGGCGGGAAGGAGGTCCGGTCTGGAGATATGGGGGACTGCCGCTGTCCCCATGACCACAGGCATGTCCTGGCCAAGCATCATAGAGCGGGGGCCGCGGAGGTCGAGATGGCCGTCCAGGCCGCAAAGACGGCTTGGAGCGAGTGGTCGGAAATGGACTGGATGTCACGGGCCGCCATTTTCCTGCGGGCGGCCGATCTCCTGGCCACCAAATACCGCTTCATCCTCAACGCTGCGACCATGCTCAACCAATCGAAAACGGCTTATCAGGCTGAGATCGATTCCGCCTGCGAGGTTATCGATTTTTATCGCTTCAATCCCTATTACATGTCCCGTATCTATGCCGAGCAGTCCGAATCGGCGCCGGGAGTCTGGGATTATATGGAATACAGGGCCCTCGAGGGGTTTGTTTTTGCCGTTTCGCCATTCAATTTTACGGCCATCGCCGCGAACCTGCCCACCTCGCCGGCTTTAATGGGGAACACCGTTCTCTGGAAACCCGCTTCCGCGGCCGTCTATTCCTCCTATTTTCTGACCCAGCTCTGGAAGGAGGCCGGTCTTCCCGACGGCGTCATCAACTTCATCCCTGGTTCGGGCCGCTATGTCGGCGATCCCGTGCTCGAGAAACCGGAGCTGGCCGGGGTCCACTTCACCGGGAGCACCAGCGTTTTCCAGGGGATGTGGAGGACGATCGGGGCCAACATCAAGAGATACAAGACCTATCCCCGTATCGTCGGCGAGACGGGCGGCAAGGACTTCATCTTCGTCCACGCCTCGGCCGATGTCGAGGTCGTGGTCACCGCTCTTATCCGCGGCGCCTTCGAGTACCAGGGTCAGAAGTGTTCGGCCGCCAGCCGCGCCTACATTCCTGACAACCTCTGGCCGGCAGTCCAGGAGCGGATGGTCGACGAGCTCAAGACGGTCAAGATGGGCGACGTCACCGATTTTTCGAACTTCATGACCGCGGTCATCGACGAGCCCGCTTTCGACAGCATCGTCGAGTATATCGAATACGCCAAGAAGTCGAGCGAGGCCGAGTTTGTTTTCGGCGGAAAGCATGACAAGTCAAAGGGCTATTTTATCGAACCGACCATCATCCGGACGACCAACCCCAGGTTCAAGCTGATGGCAGAGGAGATCTTCGGACCCGTGCTGACCGTCTTCGTCTATCCTGCCGCCCAGTTCAGTCAGACGCTCGAGCTCTGCGATAGCACCTCGATTTATGCCTTGACCGGAAGCATCCTGGCCAACGACCGGCGGGCGATCATCGAGGCTTCCAAGTCACTGCGCCACGCCGCGGGCAACTTCTATATCAACGACAAATGCACCGGCGCGGTAGTCAGCCAGCAGCCGTTCGGCGGGGCCAGGGCCTCGGGGACAAACGACAAGGCGGGCTCCTACCTCAACCTACTCCGTTGGACGAGTGCCCGTTCCGTCAAGGAGACCCTGAATCCGCCGAAGAATTATCGATATTCCTTTTTGACCGAAAAATAGCCTTCTGCTTTCTGAAAACAGCGGATGAAAACATTCTCTTTTATCGGCCACTCCGGCAGCGGCAAGACCCGCCTGATCGCCCGGCTCATTCCCGAGTTGAGGAGGCGCGGCTGGGCGGTGGCCGTCATCAAGCACTGTCCTCATGGATTTTCCCTGGATAGGGAAGGCAAAGACTCCAGTCGCTTCTTCGATGTGGGCGCCCGCAGCGTGGGCTTGATCTCTCCGCGGGCGACGGCCGTCATCCAGAGGGACGGGAATACGCCCGATTTTCGAACCTTCGCCAATAGACATTTTCAGGGAATCGATATCCTGCTCATAGAAGGAGGGCGCGCCGGAAAGGGAATTCAGAAGATCGAAGTCCTCGGGGAGCAGGAGCGGCTTCGGCCGATCAGAAAGGCCGATGAGCGGATAGCCGTCGTCTCCGATCATGGCGGGCCATGCGGCCGGCCCGTATTTCGACATTCCCAGGTCAGAGAGATTGCCGGATTTCTGGAGAGCCAGCCGGGTCAGCAGGACTCGCGGAGCATCCGAGTTGGATCAACCCAAAAGTAAGAAAAGGAGAGTAAGAGGATGAGAGAAATAAGAACCTGGGCTTGGCTAATTTTTTTCGGCTCTCTGTGGGGGATCAATGAGGTCGTCACTGGCGAGATCCTCTTCCAAAATCAGGTTTTTTTAGCATCGGTCTGGCTGGCTGCCTGGGCCTTTTTTATCCTGGCAGCGGCCAGGGGAATCATCAACAAGCCCGGGACCTCATCCGCAATCGCCGGAATCGCCGCCGCCTTCAAACTGGTCAACGCCCCGCCTTTTTACTGCCACCTCCTGGCCATTATCCTTCTGGGTGTCGGGTTCGACGCGGCGGCGACGCTGTTGATCAAAAAGGGACAAAAGTCCTTCTTCCTGCAAGGACTGGCGGGAATATTGGGTGCCTACGGAGGGTTCGCTCTTTTTGCCCTGATCATCACCTATGTTATCCGGTATGAATACTGGATTGTCGGCGGCACGGCGAAAGTCATAAACCATATCCTGGTGGACGGCAGCCTGGCGGCGGCCGTTTCCGCCCTCCTTGTTCCCCTTGGATACAAGTTCGGTTCCTCGTGGTGGGCCATTCTGGAAAGACACCCTCGCTGGTCGTCCCTCGGGGCCGTAGCTGGTCTGGTCCTTCTCTGGACCCTGGGCCGGGTGACCGGCTGAGGAGCTCAACATGAGGATCAGGGTTGATAAAGACAAATGCACGGGATGCCGTCTCTGTCTCCAGATCTGCGCCATCGAGCATTTCCATGAGATCAACCCCAGAAAGGCGGCCCTGCGGATTGAAGCCAAGTTTCCCGATCCCGGGAAGTACCGCCCCTATGTCTGTACGCAATGCGGCAAGTGCGCGGAGGTCTGTCCGGAAGGAGCGATCAGTCGGGCGGATTCCGGGGCCTACATCGTGGACAAGGACAGATGCACCAATTGTGGGGAATGCGTGGCCGCCTGTCCGGTGGGAGTCGTCTTCCAGCATCCCGATCATGAATTCGTTATCATCTGCGATTTCTGTATGCTCTGCACGGAAGTTTGCAACACCGGGGCCATCGTGAGGTGGGAAAAAAAGGCTCCCCTGGAAGCCAAGGAGGCCTGATATGGCGAACGGTCTTGCCGGAACAACGCTGAGGATCAACCTGTCTACGGGCGAGATTCGCCGGCTTCCCACCGACGAGGCGCTCTACCGCCGCTGGCACGGCGGGAGGGGAATCACCGCCAAGGTCATCTACGACGAAGTCCCCCGGGACGCCGACCCGCTCGGCCCGAAAAACATCTTGATCGTCAATGCCGGCGTTATGAGCGGCTGCTTTATCCCCGCCGGCTCCAAGGTGGAGTTCGGCGCCGTCTCGCCCTTGACCAACGGTCCGGGAGACTCCAACATGGGCGGGCATCTGGGCCCCACCCTCAAGTTTGCCGGCTATGACATGATCATTTTCGAGGGCATTTCTCCCAGGCCTGTGTACCTTTTCATAGACAACGAGACCATAGAGCTCCGAGATGCCTATGGCTACTGGGGAATGAAATCCCTGGATTGCGAAAAGAAGCTCAAGGAAGACCTGGGCGAGGATTTCGAGATCGCCACCATTGGTCCCGCCGGCGAGAACGGGGTCCTCTTTTCCTGCATCACCCACGACTTCGGCCGCCAGGCCGGACGGACGGGCCAGGGAGCGGTCATGGGATCGAAAAAGCTCAAGGCGATCGCCGTCCGCGGCAATAAGTCCCTCCAGGTCAAGGATTTGGATTCCTTGAAGAAGCAGGTGACGGAAGTCATCCTGCGGACCAAGAAACACCCCAACATGATCCCCTGGCAGAAATACGGCACGGCCTTCTTCATCCGCTGGTCGAACGAGAATGCCGTCCTTCCGGCCTACAATTTCCAGACTACCTTTTATGAGGATATCGACAAGATCGACGGGGATCAGTTGGTCGAGAAATGCCTGATCACCCATAAGGCCTGCTTCGGCTGCTGGATGAATTGCGGCAAGTACACCAAGGCCGTGATCCCGGGAAAGCCGGAAGTCCACCTGGAAGGACCCGAGTACGAGACCGGTGCTCTCTGCGGGTCCAACCTGGGGATGAAGGATATCAACCATGTGGCCTATATCAATTGGCTTCTCGATAACCTGGGGATCGATTCGATGTCTGGCGGGGGCGTCATCGGCTTTGCCATGGAGTGTTTCGAGCGCGGGCTGATCAGCGCGACCGATCTGGAGGGACATACCCTGAAATGGGGCTCGGTCGATGATGTCGAGCACTTTCTCGATATGGTCGCCCACCGGCGGGGAATCGGGGACTGGTTTGCCGGGGGGACGAAGCGGGCGGCGGCTAAGATCGGCCGCGGCTCGGCAAAATTCGCTATGCAGGTCAAAGGGCAGGAGATGTCCGGTTATGACGGCCGCTGGGCGCCGGGAATGCTTCTCTCTTACATGACGGCCGACATCGGGGCCCATCACAACCGGTCCTGGACGATTACCGTCGACATGGCGGAGGGCAGAGAAAAGGTCGAAGACCGGGCGAAGATTGTCGTCTATCTCCAACACATCCGGCCGCTTTTCGACACCTGGTGCATCTGCCGCCTTTTCTGGGGCGAACTCGACATCACACCTGAGGAGATCGTCGAGTCGCTCAACTACATCACCGGCTGGGGAGTCAGCGTGGATGACGTTTTGCGGACGTCCGAGATGATCTGGAACCTGAACCGGTGCCACTATATCGAGCGCAACCGCGATAACGGACGCGCCTTTGATTACCCGCCGGGCAGGTCCTGGGAGGACAAGATCCCCAGCGGGCCGGGAAAAGGCAAGGGTCTCAGCCTGTCGCAGATCGACCAGATGCTGGACGAATACTATGCCGCGCGGGGATGGGATAAGAACGGGAACCCGACGCGCGAGCTCTTGGAAGACCTCGGACTCGGTCCGGCCGCTAACAACCTGGATAAGCTCGGATTCCTGGGCAAACCGATTCCGGGGGGGATTCCGCCCGTCCGGGGGGAAAAGTACAAACCGAAGGCTTTTTAGCCGGCAGAGGATAAGAAGAACGGGGAAAATGGTCATTTATCTCAAGGCGGGGGGCGAGCTGAGAGCCAAGCTCAAGCCGGACGTCGATCACTACACGCGGCGGGTTGAGACGGAAGAAGGCAGGAGCCTGGCCGAGATCCTAACCGGGATCGGCATCAACCCGTCCTTTGTCGCCTTCGCCTTCAAGGATGGAACGCTGAAGAGGCTTGACCATATCCCTTCGGACGGGGATGTCATTACGCTTCAGCCTCCCGTCTCGGGGGGATAGGGGGCTGGTGATGCTCAGGGACGAGGAAATAGAGCGCTACCGCGGGCAACTCCTCATCCCGGGTTGGGATCAGGAGAAGCTTGCCGGGGCGAGGGTCGTCGTCGTCGGCCTGGGAGGTCTCGGCTCGGCGTCAACACTCTATCTTGCCGCCGCCGGGGTGGGAAAGCTCCGTATCTGTGATGGAGACAGGGTCGAGCGTTCAGACCTCAACCGGCAGATTCTCTACTCCGAGTCATCCCTCGGCTTATCCAAAGTGGAGGAGGCGTCCCGACGGCTAGCCGGGTTGAATCCAGCGGTTTCGGTCGAGAAGTACGACGTTTTCCTGGATTCAAGAAATGTCGCTGAGATCATCGCGGGATGCCGGGTGATCATCGACGGGCTGGATAACCTGAGGTCTCGTTTCATCCTCAATGAGGAAGCCTGCAGACAGCGGATTCCCTTCGTTTACGGGGCTGTTCAGGGCTGGCAGGGCTACGTCGGGCTCTTCCATCCGCCCCAGACCGCTTGTTTAGCCTGCTTTATGCGTCCCGATTTCCTCACCCGGGAGCGCGTCCCCGTCTCCGGAGTGACGCCCGGAACCATCGGGCTTATCCAGGCCGGCGAGGTCATCAAACTGCTCCTGGGCATGCCCCTTTCACTCTTTGGGCGGCTGCTCATCTATGACGGCACAGACCTTTCCTTCGAAACCATCAGGCTGGAGAAAAACCCGGATTGTCCCGTCTGCTCCAAATCTTAGATGTCTTCAGGCTTGAACTTGGGTTCGAGAGTATGTTATAAATGCCCGACTGAAGATCCTATCCTATAAGGAGCTTCATGAGGCGGGTTTTTCGTTCTCACGATCGCCATCCGGCATGAAGAAACTCAATCTGGAGACGCCAGTGGAAGACCTTGTCCGTGAGCATCCGGAGTCCGTTGGCTTCCTGACCCGGCGCGGCATTCGCTGCATCCGTTGCGGCGAGCCGTTGTGGTGTTCTCTGGGCGAGCTTTTTCAGGAGGACAAGGTCGCCGAGCCGGAGGCGCTCCTGGCCGAATTGAACGAATTCCTGGTTGGGACGTAGATTGAAGTAGGAGGATAATAATGGACAAAAAGCTTTTCCGTTCTCAGGGCCGGAAGATGCTCGGGGGGGTCTGCGGGGGACTGGGGGAGTATTTTGATATCGATGTCACCCTCATCCGGCTGATCTTCGTCGCCATCACCCTGGTGACGGCGATCATTCCGATGATGATCTTCTACCTGATCGCCTGGATCATCATCCCTGTGGAGGAGCCGAAAGCCAACGGGTAATTGACTCCCGGGCCTTTCTCAGATAAGAATGGTGAATCGGAGGAGGTCCGGTCCGGCAAGATGAGCAAGGGAGATATTCCTTTCCGGCATATTGCGATCGAAGGAGCGCCGAAGTCCCAGAAGACCAAGCTGGCCCAGATCCTGGGACCGCTCATGGGAGGCCGGGTCGTCCTCGACCGGGCGGAAAATCCCTACCTGAAGGATTTCTATGACGAGAGGGAGGGAGCCTCTTTTCTCTCCCAGCTCGTCTTCCTGGTCAACCGCTACCACCAGCAGCTCCGGCTCTCCCAGAGGAGCCTGTTCGAGGAGAGGGTCATCTGCGATTACCTTTTCGAGAAGGATAAGATCTATGCCTACCAGACGCTCGGTGACGACGAGCTGGTCGTCTACGAGCGTATCTACGGCATTCTGGCCGAGAGAATCCCCCGGCCGGACCTGGTCATCTATCTCCAGGTATCCCTTCCCACTCTGCTCAAGCGGATCGCCAAGGACGGAAGCCCGATGGAGAAGAATATCTCCGAAAAGTACCTGGGAGACCTGGTGGAAGCATTCGATTATTTCTTCTTCAACTATCAGGCGACCCCCCTGCTGGTCGTCAAGGCGGACGAGATCGACCTGACGCGGGAAGAGGAAATCACCGATATCGTCGATAAGCTCGCTCAGATCAAGAAGGGCCCCCTGTTTTATGTGCCCCAGAGCTATGCTCAGAGGGACCCGCGGAAGAAATAGAAGCCAGGCCTGTGATATGAGATAGACTTTACCTCAATCCCGCGATCGAGGTGGGATGGGGAGAAAGGAACGAACATGTCTGAAAAACCCGAACCCGCGGTGACCATACCGCATCTTCAAGGCAAAAAAGAAAGAGGGGAAAGGATCGTCGCCCTGACGGCCTACGATTTTCCCTCCGCCCTCATCCTCGACCAGGCTGGAGTCGATATCGTCCTCGTGGGCGATTCCCTGGGAATGGTGGTCTTGGGCTATGAGAACACCATCCCCGTGACCATGGACGAAATGATCCATCACACCAAGGCTGTGAGCCGGGCGGTGCGGCGGGCCCTGGTCATCGGCGACATGCCCTATTTTTCTTTCCACCAGACAGAGGAGGTGACCATCGCCAATGCCTCCCGGTTTCTCAAAGAGGCCGGAGCCAAAGGAGTTAAGGTCGAAGGCGCCTCGGAGAAGAGGCTCAAGCTCATCGCGGCGATGGTCGAGGCCGAGATTCCGGTCATGGGACATGTCGGGCTGACCCCGCAGTCCATCCATCACCTCGGCCAATTCCGGGTCAGGGGAGGGGACGAAGAGGAGGCCCGGAAGATCATCGATGATGCCCGGAATCTGGAGCAGGCGGGTGTCTTCGCCGTCATCCTGGAGTGTGTTCCCAAGGAGCTGGCCGGAGCGATAACGAAGACTCTCAAGGTGCCGACCATCGGCATCGGGGCGGGGCCGCTCTGTGACGGCCAGGTCCTCGTCTTTCATGACCTGGTGGGGTTCTCCACCGGTTATAGCCCGAAGTTCGTCAAGAGATATGCCGATGTGCAGTCGGTCATCAATCGGGCCGTCAGACAGTATGCCGACGAGGTCAGGAAAGGGATCTTCCCCGACGAGAGCCACACCTACCATCCGAAGAAAAAGGCCAAATCATGAGAAAGATAGCGGCTGTCGAGGAGATGAAAGCGGCCGCGGAAGAAATAAGAAGGCGGGGTCGAACCATCGGCTTTGTCCCGACAATGGGATACCTGCATGACGGCCATCTGAGCCTGGTGAGGGAAAGCCGGAAGAGGGCGGATGCGACCGTGGTCAGCATTTTCGTTAACCCGCTCCAGTTCGGTCCGCAGGAGGATTTCCGGCGATACCCGAGGGACCGGGGCCGCGATGAAGCGCTGCTGGAGAAGGCGGGAGTCGATATCCTGTTTCATCCCGGGGACCTCGATATGTATCCGGAGGGTTACAGGACGAGGGTGGAAGTGACGGGGCTCCAGGACAAGCTCTGCGGCCGGTCAAGGCCCGGCCATTTCAAGGGAGTCGCGACGGTCGTCCTCAAGCTCTTCAATATCGTCCGGCCCGACCAGGCCTTCTTCGGCCAGAAGGACGCCCAGCAGGCGATCATCCTTCGCCGGATGGCCGAGGACCTGAACCTGGATGTGAAGATCGCAGTTCTGCCGACTGTCCGGGAGCCGGATGGGCTGGCGATCAGTTCCCGCAACAGCTACCTCAATCCGGAGGAACGGCGGGCCGCCCTTGTCCTTTTCCGGAGTCTGGAGGAAGCCCGCCGGATGTTTGTCCGCGGTGAGAGGGGGGCCGGCCCCATTCGGGAGCAGATGTTGCGCACGATCGGCAGCGAATCCCTGGCCAAGGTCGATTATGTGGAGATCGTCGACCTCCGGACTATCGAGCCGGTCGACCGGATCGAAAGCGATGTCCTTATCGACGTGGCCGTATTGATCGGCTCAACGCGATTAATCGATAATACAATCCTGGAACGGAAGAGAGAACAGCCATGAAAAGAATCATGCTCAAAGCCAAGCTCCACCATGCCCGGGTGACCGAGACCAATATCGATTACGAAGGCAGCCTGGCCCTCGACGAAGAGTTGATGCAGGCCGCCGATTTACGGGCCTTCGAAAAGGTCGATGTTTACAATGTCTCGAACGGGGAGAGGTTCTCGACCTATCTCATCAAGAAGGAGATGGGCTCGAGAAAGGTCGGGGTCTATGGCGCTGCCGCCCACAAGGCCCGGGCCGGCGATAAGCTGATCGTTGCCTCCTATGTTGTCCTTGATGAGGAAGAAATCGACTTTTTCATGCCCAAGATTCTGGTCCTGGACGGCGAAAACAGAATCGTCGAGATCAAATGAAGGCAACGCCGGCAGGGAAAATCCGGCTGGAGAAGAAAGAAGGGGCCGCGATCAACCAACCATGCGAAGAGATCATCAGGGGGGAATTCGCCGACCAATTCGTCGTCGATGTCTTTCAGATGGGCGCCGGCACTTCCTTTCACATGAACATCAACGAGGTCATCGCCAACCGGGCGGAAGAGATCATGGGAGGGAAAAGGGGAGAGTACCGGCTCGTGCATCCCAACGACCATGTCAACCTCGGCCAGAGCACCAACGATGTCTATCCCACGGCCATGCGGCTGGCGGCTGCGGTCCAACTGCGGGACCGTCTTTTGCCGAACCTGGAAAAGCTGGCGAAGAGCTTTCGGAAAAAGGCCCGAGAATTCGATCGGGTGGTGAAGTCCGGCCGGACGCATCTTCAAGATGCCGCACCGGTCCGGCTTGGCCGGGAGTTCGAAGCCTATGCCAAGACGCTTCGAAAAAGCCGCCTTCTGATTGAAAAGGCCAGCCGATCTCTCCTCGAGCTTGGGATCGGCGGGAGCGCCGTGGGGACGGGATTAAATACCGTACCGGGATACAGAGAACGGGTTGTTGGCCGTCTGATCCGCCTGACCGGTCTGGAGCTTAAGCCGGCCGGTGATTTGATGGAGGCGATGCAGAGCATGAGGCCTTTCGTCGAGGTTTCAGCGGCTTTGCGCGGCCTGGCGGTGGAGATGACTCGGATCGCCAACGACTTGCGACTCTTAGCCTCAGGGCCGCGAACGGGACTGGCCGAGATCACCGTCCCCGCCGTCGCGCCCGGGTCTTCGATCATGCCGGGGAAGATCAATCCGTCGATGCTGGAGATGCTCAACATGGTCTGCTATCAGGTCATCGGTGGAGACCTCGCCTTGTGTGCGGCGGCGGGGGCCGGCCAACTCGAGCTCAACGTCATGATGCCCGTCGTCGCTTTCAACCTCCATCTGATGATCGAGATCATGGGCAACGCGCTTGAACAGGTTCGAACGAAATGCATCGACGGGATAAGAGCGGACGCCGAGCGCTGCCGGGCTTATGCAGAAAAAAGCCCGAGTCTGGCGGCCGCCCTTTCGCCCAAGATCGGCTACGCCCGGGCCGCCGCCCTCGCCCGGAAAGCCTTGGAGCGGGGCAAAACGATCTCTGGGATCGCCGTCGAAGAGGACATTCTCTCGCCGCCGGCCGCCGCCCGGCTGTTCAACCTCGAGCGCTTGACCGCTCAGCCTCGTAAGAAAAGAAAGGTGCCCAAAAGAAAAAAGCGCTAGTCCGACCGGC
Organism: Candidatus Aminicenantales bacterium; assembly: GCA_049287565.1. Lineage (GTDB taxonomy): Bacteria > Acidobacteriota > Aminicenantia > Aminicenantales > UBA8522 > UBA8522. Next base: position 2,169 of record JBAQGA010000024.1, on the reverse strand, counting down.
ACGCGGGCCTCGATCAGGATCGAATTTAAAAGAAATTCCTTTTCTGCTGCGCCGCCTTAATGAGCGTACATGCGGCAACAGCCGAGCTAAAAATTGCTGAAGGCAGACTCAGAGAAGCCAGAAAGCCATAAAGGCGCCGAAACAAGGTTCCGAGCCTGGAGACCAAGATCGCCGAGCCGGGCGTTTTCGGTGAATGAATCCCCCCGCGCCCGGGCCGCTGGCCGGCGCCACGGCCTCTTTGCCCGTCCCCAGATGGAGTTTTCCTGAGACAAGACCCTATCAATTTTGACATCTCAAAGCATTCCCCTGGAGGAATTAAGCTTTGACCGCGGGACTAGAAAGATTTTGGCTATGAATACCGATGCATGTTATTTACGGGTCAACCGATAATGACCCTGTCTCTGCCTTCTTTTTTTGCCCTGTAGAGAGCGGCATCTGCCACCCGCAGAAGGTCTTCCGCTTTGCTGCCTTGATCAGGATATGTCGAAATGCCCATCGACAGGGTAATTGAAGCAAGCAGCTCGCCACCATAATGAACTTCTAAATTCTTCACCTCTTCTCGTATCTGGTCAGCGCGTTTGAAGGTATTCTCGGCGGAAGATTCGAGCAAGAAGAAAACAAACTCTTCCCCTCCATATCGGCAGGCGATATCTGCGCCTCGTAATCCAGCCTTAAAAAAGCCACCCATTTGAATGAGTACTTTGTCGCCCGCTGCGTGTCCGTACTTGTCATTGAACTGCTTGAAGTGGTCGATGTCAGCCATGATTATGCCCACTTGGGTTTGATTCCTTTCTGCGCGCCTGATTTCCCGTTCGAGGGATTCTATCATGAAGCGCCTATTGAATAAGCCGGTCAGCGGGTCTCGTATGGACTGTTTCGTAAGGCGCTCAGTGAGTTGTATGTTTGCTATTGATAGCGACAAGTATTCAGAAAGAATGACCGCCATATCTTTCAAGTCGGATATAACATTCTGCTCGCTTTGTATCTGTGTGGATTGTCTGTTCCTCAAGTGGAGCAGGCCCAGGACATCGCCTTTTGCTATCAGTGGCAGACACATATACGCTGTTGACGGAGGGTGCTTCAAGTGCGGACAGAGGGGCTCAACACTCACGTTTTCAACTAAGTGAGCCCGGCCACGGCGCAATGCCCAGCACGCCTCAGGTGCAAAAACATTATCGCCCACATCTTCGGGAAAATCACCCCATCTGGCGACAGACTCCAGATCAGACCTGGACGGGCTCATCATGAATAAAGCGCCTTCTGAATTGGGGAATAACTTTTCCATTAAGCCCCTGATAATCGGGGCGGCTTCTTCCATAGTCGAACATGCCTGGAGCATTTCTCTCATTTCACCCAAAATGATGTTCTGAGTGTTTCTGTCCTCGAGTTTCTTGACAAGAACGGTGAGCTTTTCATTTGCCTGGCGTTTTTCTTGCTCTATCTTTTTACGCTCCGTGATGTCTTTATAAACGATTAAAATAAATTTTCTCCCGGCCAGCGTTACCAAAGACGGGCTGAGATCGGAGAAAAAAAGGCTTCCGTCTTTTCGCCTGAATCTGATATCATGTCGAACGCCCTCTTCTCCCTTCATAAACTTTCCGATCTGTTCAAAAACTAAAGGCAGGTCATCCTTGGGGTGGATATCGGAAATTTCCAAGTTCAGGAATTCTTCTTGAGTATAGCCCAGCATTTGCAAACACATCGCATTGCACATTGAGAATTTTATGGTTTCCAAATCCACAAGAAACATCCCGTCGCTCGCTTTATCAAAAATTGTCCTAAATTTTTGTTCGGATTCCTTCAGCACCGCCTCAATCTTATTGCGGTCGAAGGCTGCTTTCTCAAGTTCCTCTATTCGATCTTTTAGTAATTTTATCTCCATACCTGGTTTCTTTTGATTTTCCTTTTTATCTTCCATCTTTATCATTTAGCCTGATCTATTCACAAATAATGCAAAAAATATTCCCCCTCCCCTGGCGGGAGGGGATAGAGGGGAGGGGGTATCTTTTTACAGTCACCCTCTCCCCGACCCTCTCCCGTCCGAGATTGTGTCACAACAGGTGATAGATTTGGGCTATAGAGTGCAGACAATGAGCTTTTTAGTGCGTTCATTGAGGCCGGGAGCCTTTGGACCACTTTTGCCGCTTGATTGTTCTCTTCCCCTGCATA
>JBAQGA010000023.1:0-5429 GCA_049287565.1 Candidatus Aminicenantales bacterium | reverse complement strand
GACGCCGGCGTTTTCCCGTGTAAAGAGTGACCTGATTCCAAACCGAATGAGCTGCGCCCAAGAGTTCAAGTGCGCTGTGGTGCGAGAAAAGCGCATCTGCACGTACCGCAACTGCCGTCAGGAACGGGTCAGGGAGGAACCGGGCCGGCTCTACATCCGGGGGGACGACGGCATAGATCTCGCGTGCCAGGAGCTTCAACCGGCCCTTTTCCAGATGGTGTTTCAATCGTTCCACGGTCCCTCTGCGCCCGCCCGGCGGACTGAGTGCTGCTCTTGCTTCATCGAGGGAAAAGACGGGATGGCCGGCGAAAAAATCTCGCGTTCCGGATTTGCTCTGATTGCCGTTAAAGGGCATTGTCTTCCCCGTTCCGGCGCTGAATGTCAAATCGCCTGCCCCCTGGGCAGGATGCACTTTACGCGCCGTGTATTTACAGGGGATATTATTCCCTTTTTGTACACAATATGTCAAGTGTTTCAAGTCAATATCCATCCGGAATTCATCTAAGGATCCTGCCGAAAGAACAGCCAGGAAAATTGGTGACTGGAGATTTGGTGACATGTTCGGAAATTTTCTTGAATTAGGGAAATTCGCTCCGCCCGGCGGCGCCGGCCGGGGGTTAATTCTGCTATTTGACTCGGCCCCTGGGTCATGCTATTTTTTCCCCGAAGTTGCACTTGCGCCCATGAACAAGCTCATCCGCTTCGGGGTCTCGCTCGGCCGGGATCTTCTCGGCCCGTTTGACGCGCTCATCGCCGAACGCGGCTACGCCAGCCGGTCCGAAGCCTTCCGCGACCTCATCCGCGGTGCGCTCGTCGAGGAGGAATGGCGGAAGGGGGGCGAGGTCGCCGGCGCCATCACCCTCGTCTACGATCATCACAAGAAGGACCTCGTCAACCGCCTCACCGACCTCCAGCACGACGCCCACGATCTGATCATTTCCACCCAGCACATTCATCTCGACCCCGACCACTGCCTGGAGATCATCGCCGTCCGCGGCCGGGCCGCCGAGGTCCGCCGGCTGGCCGATTCCCTCCGCTCTGTCAAGGGCGTCCTCCAGGGAACGGTCAACATGGCGAGCACCGGCAAAAAGCTCGGCTGACCCGGCACCCTCCCAACCTTGACATCGATGACGTTCGCCCCTAGAATCGAGGTGTTACGAATAATAATTATCGTGCCACCGCCCCGGACGGGCTCGAGGCCCTGCGCCGCTAGGGTATCGGCGGCCTGGAAGTGACGGAGAAAAACGGCTAAAACCATGAGAGACCGCTCCCCCGCCCGTGACCTGGCTTATTGCGGCATGTTCGGGGCCGCGGCGCTTCTTTTCCCGGTCGTCTTCCATCTGACTCGGCTCGGCCACGTGTTCATGCCGATGTACCTGCCGCTCATGACCCTGGCCTTTTTCGTACCCCCGCGGTTGGCCGCTGCGACGGCGCTCGTCGTGCCGGTTCTTTCAGGCGCCGTAACCGGCATGCCGCCTTTCTATCCGCCCGTGGCGATCTTCATGTCGCTCGAGCTCGCGGTTATGTCGGGCCTCGTCGCGGCGATCGTGACGCGCCGGCCGAAAACCAACGAATGGCTCGTCCTGGTGCCCGTCCTCCTATTCGGCCGGGCGCTTTATGTCGCGCTCGTCTATGCGTTTTCGCTGGCGATCGCGCTTCCCGCCCGGTTCATGGCCGGGTTGTCGCTCCTCGGCGGCTGGCCGGGGATCCTCTTGATGGTCGCGGTCGTCCCTCCCGTGGCCAGGCTGAGGAAAAGGCCGCGCCTGCAGCCGCGGGGAAACATAGACGAACCGGGTCAAAGGAGTTCCCTGATGAGCAATGACGCCAAGGCCGCGTACTTCGACGGCATCGCCGGGAAATGGGATGGTTGGGAGGACCTGCCGTCGCTCGCCGCGAAATTGGGCGCGGGGCTCGATGAATTCGGCGTCGGCCCGCATGAGACCGTACTCGATGTCGGCTGCGGAACGGGAAACCTGACCCTGGCCCTCCTGGCCAGGCTTTCCTCCGCGGGACGGGTCGTCGCCGTCGACATCGCGCCTCGGATGATCGAGGAGGCCAGGCGAAAGATCCGGGACCCGCGGGTCGAATGGCACGTCGCGGACGTCCGCCGTCTGCCGCTTCCGAGCGCTGCCTGCGACCGCGCTTTCTGTTTCTCCGTCTGGCCGCACATCGGCGACCCGGGGGCGGCCGCCGAGGAACTCGGCCGGGTGCTCAAGCCCGGCGGATATCTTCACATCTGGCACCTTTCCTCGCGCCATAAAGTCACCGAAGTCCATGCCTCGACCGACGGGCCCATCCATCACGACGCCCTCCAGCCCGCGGCCACGACGGCCGCCCTCCTCGAACAACACGGCTTTCTCGTGACGACGGTCGTCGACGAAGCGGACCGATACCTGGTCACGGCGGTTCACCCGGAGGGCCGCGATGGCTAAAGGAAGGCGGGACAGGAGCGGGAGGGATGTGGACGTCCTGGCATGATATCTGGGGGAGCGGCCGCGGACCGGCGGCCCGGCTGGCGCCGCAGAGCCGGATTCTCGCCGGCACGATCGTCTTCGCGGCCTGCCTGACGGCGCCGGCCCTTTCCGCTCCGGGGGTTGCCCTTATCGCGGCCACGACGGCCGCCTGGGTCGCCGCCTGCGGCCTGCCCGTCCGGACCGCGCGCTCTTTTGCCCTCCTGGGCCTGGCCATGTTCTTGCCATACTTTCTCCTCCTGCCTCTTCTCGTGAAAGGACCATCCGTCACGTCGCCGGGGACCGGCTGGGCGGGAGCGCTGGCCGCGCCCTGGGATATCCTGCTTCACGGCATGGCCGGGGTCCTTGTCGCAGGCGCAACCATATCCACGCTCACGGGGAGTGACCTGCGCAGCGGTCTCCTGGCTCTTCCCGTGCCGCGCGTCTTCACGGCCATTCTCGTTCAAATCATCCACCAGACATCCGCACTCCTTGCCGAGACGAAGCGCGTGGCCGCGGCCATCGCCGTGCGCGGCGCTTCGGGGAGCGGGCGGGCCGCCCTGCGGGCGCTAACGTCTCTTCCCCGGGTCTGGCTTCCGAGGATCGTCGATCGCGCCGACCGTCTGGCCGCAGCCATGGAATTCCGAGGCTACGCCGAGGCCGACCTCCGGGTTTTCGGACAAAGGGCCGTCGGAGCAGCCGACGCGGGCGTCATCGCCCTGGCTGTGGCCGTGATGGCGCTGGCCGCGGCGCTGCGGTGGAGATGGCTGTGATGAACATCGCCCCTGCGCTGACCTTCGACCACGTAACCGTCCGCTATGAGCGGGGCGCGGCGCCGGTCCTCGAGGACGTAACGTTCTCGCTCGCCGCAGGGGAGCGGGCGGCCCTCGTCGGGCTCAACGGCTCTGGCAAAACGACTCTCCTGATGGCCGCGGTGGGGCTCGTCGGGCACGAGGGCGAGATCCGCGTTTGCGGCACGCCCGTCGGCCGTCGCACGGCGGCCGAGGTCCGTGAGAAGGTCGGCTTCCTGTTCAACGTTCCCGAGGACCAGCTCCTTTTTCCTCGGGTGATCGAGGACGCAGCCTTCGGAGTCCTGCGGCGGGGAGTGGAACGGAAGGAGGCCTATCGCAGGGCGGCGGCGGCTCTCGACGGCCTCGGCGTCGGGAAACTCGCCGAGTGGCCGCTCCACCATCTGTCGCACGGCCAGAAACAGCGCGTCGCCCTGGCCGGAGCGCTCGTCACGGCCCCGCCGCTCCTTCTCCTCGACGAGCCGTCGGCCAGCCTCGACCCCCCGGGCAAGCGGGCCCTGGCGCGCCTTCTCGGGAGGCTGAGCACCGCTATGCTCATAGCCACTCACGACCTCGAGTTCGCAGCGCGGATCGGCCGGCGTTTCATCGCACTCGACGGCGGACGGGTCATCTATGACGGCGAAGATCCCAGGGCCATAAAGCGAACGTGGGCGATGGATTAGACTCGCCACGAGATCGGCGTGTCCCTGGGCCTTCAAAATCCAATCTTTCGTCTCGGCCGAGCCGGGGCGGGAGCCATGAGCTGTCGAATCGCCTGAAAAATTGCTCCTATTTCCCCATCATGTCGCTCAATTTTTTGTTCCAGCTCCGCGAGCTTTTGAGCTAATTCTTTATGGGCCGACAGAATCTCTCGCAATTTCACAAATGCCCTCATTATGACAATATTGACTTGACTGGCGCGTTTGCTTCGCAAGACAGTCGAGAACATCGCTACTCCTTGTTCCGTAAAGGCATAAGGCGGAAACTTAAGATGTTTGCCTCGTCTAGACGAGCTTTTTTCTTCTTGCTGAGCTCCGAACGCGTCGCTGTTTAAGATCACAATTTGTGATCTTAAAGATTTGAGCTCTTTCCACGTCCACTGAAACATGAAGGTAAAATAGAGGCCGAAGAGGCGTCCACAGATCTGGAATCAGTTGGCTTTGGGAGGGAGGCCGAGGATCCGGCGGAGCCGGTCAATATCTATTTTCGGAACTGCCGAGGCCCGCCCTTCCCCCATTATATCGAAATCGTCCAAGAGGGCCTCGAGCTTCGCCCGCCCGGCTTTGGTCTTGGCCGCCTGGAGGGGAGTAAGACCACCGAGGGCGGGTATTTTCATCCGCGGCCAGTCCTTGAAGTAATGGCGTTCCAGGTACTTCCGGACCGCTTCCTGGACCTCGGGCCTGGAGTTCAGCTTTTCCGACTCTCTCCTCTCTGCCTCGACCTCTTCCGGGGACAACTCCGGCAGGTCATCCGGCTCCCTCCAGAGCGTCTTGTCGTAAGCGACCAAGCCGCTGAGCTGTTCTTTGAATTGAGCGCGGAGCCGGGCTGCCCTCTCCCGTGAATTCGTCTCGGCGACAAGACGATTCTCTTTGATCGCGAATCTCCCGAGGATCGTCCGGGGGGCATCGGGGTCCTTGCCGCTCAAAGATTTCATCCAGATCCATGCGTCCTCTTTTTCCTCGTATTCATAGCCTCTCAAAGAGGCCAGCCTCATTCTCAAAGCAGGCTCGTCCCTGATGCGAAAATGGATCTCCGCTAATTTCAATTCTTCACCGTCCGTGTTGAAGAGGCGGGGATACAGGTCCTCGGGCGGCTCATCGGGAAACAAGATTGGCGCTTGCGGCCCGATGACTTTCCCCCGGAGAATATACTCAGCCCAGAAAAGGGCAAGCTCTTTCTGCGACTCAGCGAATGCCCGCCCGGAAGGGAAGCGGGAAGCGGCCGGGCTCAGCCGGAAATCCTCTTCCTGGAGGCGGAGGACCCGCTCAAATTGGGTTCGAGCCTCCGGGCCGAAAACATACGGCGTGGTGAAAAAAACGGCCGAATGCGGCGGGCCGACCAGCCGTGAAAAAAAGACCTCTCCGGGTTCGGGATCGATTTCGTAGATCTCGGGAATGTCGGTAACGGCGAATCGCTTCCCCGTCACCAGCTCTTCCACGGAGACCTCCTCGGGACCGGGTTTGATAATCTC
>JBAQGA010000022.1:0-4465 GCA_049287565.1 Candidatus Aminicenantales bacterium | reverse complement strand
GGAGGCGATAAGAGATGAGACAAAAAATTGCTTCTTGGCTGACGGCAAAGAAACGTTCTGGCTGACTCTCTTCCCCTCTCCTGGAGAGAACATGTTTTTCTTTTATTCGGGGAACAACCTCCCTTTTCAAAAAGTCTGTAAAAAGCAATGCTTGAAGATAAGGAGCTTCTCTCTCTCAAGGCATCGTAAGATTTTTTAATCTCAGGAAATTTCTCATTCAGTTTTTTGTTAAAAATTGATTCGATTTCGGAAACAAAAAAATCATAGCTGGAAAAGCTAAGAAGCCAAACTCCATTCCTTATCTTCTGATAAAAGTCGAGCAAAATTTTCAGGCTTTGCTCCTCTTTCCCTCGATGCTGTTCTATCGCAAATAACTGAAATGCAGCCCCTATTCCATAAGGATGGCCTGCTTTATTCCTTAATTGTCCATGCCTGGCAGATAGCTCGCTATAAACTTGGTAAGCTTCCTCATTTTCTTTTAAAGAAAAAAGACAGCGGCCCAGGCCTTCAAGGGCCATAGCCTGATCTTGCTCTGAAGAGGCTGACACTGAGCATTGTTTATAAAGCTCAGCGGCCCGCCGGTAGTTCTTTTGGGTGAATTCAAAAGATTCTGCTCTCTGAAAATCTTGAGAAAATTTGCTGTTCAATAGGCTTTTCTCCTGCTGAAAAACCGAAGCATCCTCGGCTCCAGTGCGAGGAAAAATGATTTGATAATCAGCATCGAGGAGAAAAGCCTGGCCTGTGACTTGCTTGGAGTCTAAAGGAAAATTAGAAGGGCCTTGACTCGCGCTTTCTTGCTGGATCAATGAAATAAAATTTTCCGCCTTTAAGGCCTGCTCTTCATACTCGAGAAGTTTAGCCTCGAGAGACTTCAGCGCAGCTTCGCCTGAAATCCAGAGATTTGATTCAAGAATTTTCTGGACTGCCTCACGCCTTTTGGCAAAAGTGCTCAAGCTTAAATAGCCAACGATAAGCGAAGGCAACAAAATGGCAAGCAGGAAAATGAGGACGATTTTCTTTCGGGCTAATATCCCCTGAATGAATATTTTCATCGCCGGCTTTGAAATCCGACTCGCTGAATAATTTCATGTCAATTGTATCAAATTCAATCATCAAAATGTCATAAAAATGTAAAAAATTGTCATCAAATATCATTAGGATAAGAGTCTGCTTTTTGGCTGCGTTGGCCAAGTGGGCGTCTTGATCCCCATTTGCCCATCCAATCATCGCCTGTAATTGTTCCATGCTGCGAAGTAAAAGGTTGAAGTTTGAGTTGCAAATCACTCCGGTTTTCAAGCAGGAGGGGAACAAGATCAAGGTGACATGGACCCAACCGCTCGTTGTCAAAGCCGGGGATAAGCTGGCCTTGACGGCCGAGTTCTAAAGAACACGAGAAAAGGGAACGGTTCTATTTTCTCGAAAAATAGAACCGTCCCCTTTTTTACTTCTTCCGGCTACATACGCACCCGAACGTCAGAGATTGGCTGGCCCGTCACCCTCGATTTCATCTTCACTTCACGCCGACGAGTTCGTCGTAAATCCGTCATTGAGCCGCCCACTAGCGCGAAGTCTTGGGCGTGGGCACCAGGTTCTTGATCACCCACACTTCCTCGTTTCCTTCCTTACTGCCGTAAAAAGCGATCCGGCGGCCATCCGGGTGGACGGCTTGCAGGTCCGTGGCCGCGGGCGATGGCTGTGGCTCGCCGCCTTCGATCGACATGGACCAGACGTGCGAAGGGCCGGTCGCCATATACCGGACCATCAGCACGTGGCGGCCGTCTTTGGTCCAGTCGATTTGATTAATCGGTGTCTTGGATCGGAGCAGTTCGCGCGGGCTCCCTCCTTCGGCCGGCACGATGATCAAAGACTCGGTCTTCGATTCGGCGTTGGCTTGAACAAAAGCCAATTGCCTCCCGTCCTTGGACAGCGAAAGATCATCGATACTCCCGGCGGGCTCTTTCATTTGGTACAATTCCTTCTCCTCGCCGTTTTCCAGAGCGCGACGCATCACCCGGTGGAGGTTTCCCCCTTCCACGTAGTAAAGCGCCTTTCCATCGGGCGATAGGTTCGGAGCATAAACGGCTTTATCCCGATCGCTCAGGTCGAGGAACACCTTCACCTGGCCGGTCTCGACGTCGAACTGGCGGAAGACCAATTTCCTTTTCTCATTAAAGTCTGTCGCCAACAACGATCGCCCGTCAGGGAACCACTGGAGCCTGTTGGGGAAAGGCATCGTTTGGTTGAACGCCGACGCAGGCACCGGAAAAACCTCGCGCTCCTCGCCGGTCGCTTCCGATCGGATGATAATGCTGATGATCCTCGATCTGTTGTATTCGCCTGGGGACCTTCTCGTATAGGCGAGGAAGCGCCCGTCCGGCGACCAGTCCGCGGGAAAGCCGGCGGAGCCGATGTAACGCTCATTGATTCGTTCCGGTTTCGATGTGACCAGTCCTGTCGCCTGATCGAGATCGGCTACGTAAATGTCCCCCTGGGAAGGGATGTAGATCTTATAGTAAAGCGTGCCGTCTTTAGTGAAGCCGAGAGGCTCCATCAAGCCGACATCCGAACGCATCAGCCGGGGCTCGCCCTCTGGTCTTCCATCGCTCACCCTGATGGCCCACAGATCGTTTTTTCCCGAACGATCGCTGACGAACAGGATCATGCGGCCGTCAGGCGTCCAGATCGGAGGCCAGTTCTTGGCCCGGCTCTCGAGAAGGACCACTTCCTTGCCGCCATCCGTGGGGAGCAGGATGAGCGGCCCCGGGAGGAGTCCCGACTTCGTCGAGACGCGGTAGGCGGCGACATACCGCCCATCGGGTGAAAAAGACAAACCGCTGTAATCATCCCGGGCCGTCAGTACGCGCAAGGAACGGTCGGCTATGGACAACAGCGAAAGCGTAAGCCCATCAGCACCGTTTCCCGTGGTCATCAGGATGGATTTTCCATCCGGAGACCAGGCCCTGGGCTGGAGGAATTTCTCTTTGTCACTGATCAGTATCGTTGGATTGGAGCCGTCGATTCCGGCGATCATCAGTTCAAAATCACGGCCGCCATACAAGCTATCACTCCGGGTAAACCGCGTGTAGACGATCTGCCGACTATCGGGAGATATCGGGGGGGGGCCGAAGAAGGTGGAGCCGGCTTGGCTCTCCAACACCAGGCGGTCCTCACTCGTGGTGAAGTCATGGAGATAGAGGCGGTTCCGCAGCAAAAACGTGTAGGGAAGGTACCGGCCGTCCGGCGATGGCTGGCGCATCTCCGTAAACGCACCACCGGCCGGAAGCACCCACTTCTGCTGGAAGACAACTCCAGATTCGGACTGTTTGTCCCGGCCGCCCGCGGCCAGGAGAGCCTGCGCCTGTTCTACAGCCTCTTTTTGATCGCCAAACTCGCGGACCACCCGCTGGTAGGCCTTCATCGCTTCCGCGTCGCCCAGCTTCTCGTAACACTGGCCCATGCGGATCAGCGCTTTCGCCGCGATCGCGCGGTTGCCCGCCTCGGCGATCTTTTTGTAGGCCTCGATGGCGCCCTTCAAGTCGCCTTCCACCGTCTCCATCCGGATGGCGGCCTGCAAGTCGACTTCGGCCCGGTCTTTCTGTTGTCCCGAGCCAATGCCGATGGCCAGCGCCCCGGTCATCAAAAGTATAGACAAAATTTTTCGCATGGTCATTACCTCCATGCCCGCAATATACAGATGCATTGTGAACCGGGGACGTCGGTTGTGTGTTGTATCGGTGTCGTTTAGTCGTCGAATCGGTATCCCAGGCCGCGGACGCTGACGATGTGTCTCGGCGCGGCCGGGTCGGATTCGATTTTACGCCGCAGCTTGATGACGTGGGTGTCCACCACGCGGTCGGTCACGAACACCCCGTTTCCCCACACTTCATCGATCACGCGGCCGCGCGCCAGAACCCGGCCGCGGTTCCGCAGAAACAGGCGCAGCATGTGGAGCTCGATCGCGGTGAGCTCCGTCGTCTGTCCGGCCCGGCGCAATTCCGCGCGCTCGAAGTCCACCTCGCAGTCTCCGAAACGCTCGACTCCCGGCTCATCCGGCGCCGCCCTCCGCAACAGGGCGCGGATCCGCGCCCGCAGTTCGCGAGGGCTGAACGGCTTCGTGACGTAGTCGTCCGCACCGAGGTCCAACCCCATGACCTTCTCCGCTTCCTGGACCTTCGCCGTGAGCATCAGGATCGGGGTCCGGACCTTTGCCCGCCGCAGGTCACGGCAGACATCGAAGCCATCCTTGCGCGGCAGCATCACGTCGAGCACGACCAGGTCCCAGCCGGGCTGTCTCCCGACTCGGCTGGCCTCCTCTCCGTCGTGAACCACCTCGACCTCGTATCCTTCCTCGCGCAGGTCCAGCTGCAGGCCCAGCGCAATGTCCGGCTCGTCTTCGACAATGAGTATTCGTGCCATCGTGTCACCTCCTGACCGGCAGGGTCAGCGTGAAGGTGCTGCCTTGTCC
>JBAQGA010000021.1:0-34807 GCA_049287565.1 Candidatus Aminicenantales bacterium | reverse complement strand
AATTCTGAAACCATGTTCCTTGTATGACCTATATCAGTTCTTAGAATCTCATCCTCAAGCCGGAATTGTCGGCCCGAAAGTGTTGAATCCTGACGGTACTTTTCAACCCCAGTGTCGGCGCGGCCTGCCTACTCCTTCGGCCTCTCTATTCTATGCATTGAAACTGCATAGGCTATGGCCAAATAGCCGTATTGTGGGACAGTATTTGCTGACTTATTTGCCTATTGACAGTGCCAATCAAGTGGATGCGGTATCGGGTTCTTGTCTCTTGGCAAGGCGTGAAGTATGGCAGGGCATTGGCCCTCTGGATGAGAACATTTTTGGGTTCGGGGAAGACATAGATTGGTGTGTGAGTGCTAGAAAGGCCGGTTGGGAAGTGTGGTATTACCCTGAGAGCGTGATCACACACCTTAAAGGGCTTGGTGGTGCTCACGCAAAGCCATATCACAAAGCTTTGGGCATGCATCAAGCAATGTGGGTCTTTTACCGCAAGCATCTCATGTCAACGTATTCATGGTTGGTTACTAGCATCGTATGGCTAGGGATTAGGACTAGTCTGTTGTTATCCTTGACCCGCGTATGGTTGCGCAAGACTTCACGAACACTTCGCAGTCGTATGTTTTGATATGAGCCTTCTTGTTACTGGCGCAAATGGCTTTTTGGGTTCAGCAATCGTTAGCCAGGTTGCACGAACTGGGCTCTGGCTGCGCGCTACCGATCGCGGCAAAACCTCTTGTGTCCGGGAGATAAGCTATTGTCAGGCTGATATCCTTGATCCAAAGAGTCTCCTTATAGCCATGAATGGAATAACGGTAGTGATTCACGTTGCCGGACTGGCGCACATCTTTGACAAATCGCAGTCTACTGTGGCCTTCTTCAAGACAGTAAATGCAGACGGAACGGCGAATGTAGCTGCTGCTGCAGCACAAGCGAGCGTGCGGCACTTGATCTTTATCAGCTCGGTTTCAGTGTATGGAGGTAGTTCATCAGGACTCACCGAGTCGGCAACGTGTCACCCGGAAGGACCATATGCGGAAAGCAAATTGCAGGCAGAACAGCGTGCTATAGAGATTGCTCAGGCCTCCGGGATGCACCTCACCATTCTCCGTTTGGCGACATTATACGGGGAGGGCGACCCAGGCAACGTGGCTCGTCTGATGCGTTCGATTGATCGGAGAAGTTTTATCTGGATAGGAGAGGGTTCCAACCTCAAGAGTCTCCTCCATCGTGAAGATGCGGCGCGAGCGTGCGTTGCAGTGTTGCTCGCTCCGGGTGAGGGCATCAATGTTTATAATGTCTCCGGACCTCCTTGTACGATGCGTGATGTGGTAACAGTTTTGGCGTCTGCTCTCGGGCGGCATGTCCCCGCTTGGCACGTACCCGCATCCTGGACACTATGGTTGACCGGCTTGGCTGCAGGCCTTACTCAGAGGCGTGGACGATTGGGTACATTGCACGATACAGTTCAAAAGTGGCTGGCGGACGATTATTATGATGTAGGCAAGTTTCAGCGCGAATATAGTTTTCAGACGCGAGTAGATTTGGCCGAGGGCCTACGCCGAGAAGTGCAATGGTATCGGGCGGGGCAGCTGGTGTCATGAATTTATCCCACTTTATTCGGCTTGGCGCTATCGGAGTCGCAGCAACTATTCTTGCTTGGCTCGCAACCTTTGCTCTTCGCCGCTGGGCTCCGGGGCTGGGACTGGTTGATATCCCTAATGAGCGCAGCTCCCATAGGAAGCCTACCCCGCGTGGGGGCGGATTGTCATTTGTCGTTGTTGCGATAGTATTGTTAGAGATAGTGGCGCAATGGTCGGGGATTCCGTTGCCTGCCGGGATGCCTGCATTGTTAATCGGCAGCCTGCTTATTGCTGCCGTTAGCATGGCAGATGATCGTTGGCATCTGCCGCCGAGCGTCCGTTTCAGTGCACACCTGTTGGGAGCTATAATTCTAATAGTGGGTGGCGGAGTGGTGCGCGAGGTATCGTTGCCAGGCGGAGCAGTCTGGTCGTTGGGCTGGCTAAGCTCACCATTCACACTTTTTTGGGTAGTTGGGCTTACCAACGCTTACAATTTTATGGACGGCATTGACGGATTGGCTGGTGGTCAGGCTGTTATTGCCGCAGCGATAATGGCCTGGCTCGGCCAAGTGCGTGGAGTCAGTGGAATAACGCTGGCAATGACGGTTCTGGCCGGTTCGGTCCTGGGTTTCTTGCTTCATAACTGGCCGCCTGCCAAGATCTTTATGGGGGATGTAGGAAGCGCCTTCCTGGGTTTTACATTTGCGGGCTGGGCTGTGTTGGCAGGCGGAACTCGTTCTAGCCCATTACCTTTTCTAGCTTGGGTCGTGGTTCTGGCTCCCTTTGTGTTCGATACCGTCGCAACATTGATCTCTCGGATCATGCGCAGGCAGCGATGGTACGAGGCGCATCGAGAACATTTCTACCAGCGGCTCATCCGGCGGGGCTGGAGTCACTTGGCTGTGACAAACCTTTATCTCGGTGTTGCAGCATTTCTGGGATTGGCGACAATAGCTTATTATGGATATGGGATAATTGCCCCATCGATATTCATTGGACTGGTTTTTTTGCCGTTGGCAGCGATTCTCGTGCTCGTGCGGTGGGTCGAAACTCGAGATGGAGCTTTTTTTTAGGTCAGGAGAAGGGAAATGAACAATTCGACGTTGAACGGCATCACGAAAAACCCCATAAAGTCTTCTTTCAAGAGATGGAATCAACTTGTCTTGGACGTTTTTATCTTCATTTGCGCATATGTATTCGCATTTATCATTCGCTTCGAAGGTTTACCTTCCGGAATCAATTTGATTAATTTAAAACAACTCTATATCCTTTTTCCTTTTATCGTATTAGCAAGATTAATGAGCTTTTACTTTTTTTCAATTTATTTCATTGCTTGGAGATATATCTCAGCAACTGATGCTATCTCAATAGGGAAGGCTTGCGCTCCTTTAACCGTGCTCCTGTTTTTGGGAAGGATGCTTCTCCCTTATAAGTTATCTTTATTAAGAATTCCTCTAAGCATAATAGCTTTAGAGTTTTTAATGGTGCTTTTCGGAACTCTCGGAGTGCGGATGACTAGGAGACTTATCTGGGAATTGTCAGAAAGAGAAAGGCTTGAAGATAAGGCAGGAGGCGTAAAAAAGAAGAGAATACTGCTTATCGGTGCTGGGGCTGCCGGAAACATGGTCATCAAAGAATTGAAGCAGAGGACAGATCTGGGAATCGATGTGATAGGCTTCATAGATGATGACCCGAAAAAACTCAATAAAGTAACTCAGGGAACAAAAGTATTGGGCAATACAACCCAAATTCCAGATATTGTCAAAAAGCTAAGTATCGATGAAACAATAATCACTATTGCCAACGCTTCATCCAAGGACATAAGGAGGATCATTGGCGTCTGTGAAGGAACAAAGATTAAGGTGAAAATTGTCCCCGCTCTATTCGAAATTCTGGACGATAAAGTAAGAGTCAGCAAAATAAGGGAAATAAATATTGACGACCTTTTAGGAAGGAGTGTTGTCAATTTTAAGAATCACCTTCCCGAAATTGTGAATCAATACCAAGATAAAAAAATACTAATTACGGGCGCGGGAGGCTCAATCGGCTCCGAACTTTGCCGACAATTGGCTTATTTTGTGCCTAAAGAGTTAATCTTAGTCGATAAGGATGAGAATAGCATTTACGAAATAGATTTTGAGCTAAATTCTCAGCATGCCAAATTCAAAATAACGCCTTTCATAGCTGATATCAGAAATTTCGAGAGATTAAAACATGCCTTCGAAAAATATCGCCCCGAGGTCATATTCCATGCGGCGGCACACAAACATGTCCCTCTTATGGAATTTAATATTCCAGAGGCAATTTTAAATAATATTGTCGGGACCATAAATATCTCCAGATTAGCGGCAGAACATCAAGCTGAAAGGTTTGTTTTTATTTCTACAGACAAAGCGGTAAACCCGACAAGCGTAATGGGAGCATCAAAGAAAATCGGCGAAATCATTATTCAGGAAAATGCTTCTCAAAGTAACACAAAATACTCCTGCGTTCGTTTCGGAAATGTATTAGGAAGCCGCGGGAGCGTCGTTCCCTTATTCCAAAAACAAATAGCTCTGGGCGGGCCTCTCACGATAACTCATCCTGATGTAAAAAGGTATTTCATGTCTATCTCAGAGGCTGTTCAACTCATTATCCAGGCTGGCACTCTAGGGAACAAAGGCGAAATTTTTGTTTTGGACATGGGAGAACCAATAACAATTCAAGAACTCGCAAAGGATTTATTAAAATTATCCGGGGTTGCAGAGGATGACATCGAAATTAAATACGTAGGCATGAGGCCGGGAGAAAAATTATACGAAGAGATTTTAATCCACGAAGAAAAAACTAAAGCGACTCAGTTTGAGAAGATTTTTATAGCACCTCCTGTTGAGATTGATAAAAACAAGTTTTCGAATAAACTGAACGAGCTAATAAACGCAGCTCGTGCGTGTGATGAAAACAACGTTATAGGATGTTTGAAAGACATGCAGATTGCCTATAACTCCCTAAGATAAACGGACCAGTCGTCTCAAATCATATCTTATGATCAACAATAGAAAAGCGAGTTTTATTCTTATCCTGTTTATTGTCTCCTATACGACCTGCCTCTATATTTTCTATATCAAGTATGTTCCGCTCGTAAAGCCATTTCAGATGATACTTGTTCCTCTTCTTTCTATTATTCTTATTCTCGCTTCAATTAATTCTCAATGGGGAATTTTATTCTTTATCTTCACTTTTCCCCTAATAAATGGCCTGCCTTATTTTTTTGGAATCTTCGAAAATACCGCTCATGCACCGACAGCCCTGGTCTTATTTTTATTTTATTTTTTAGGCTTTTTGCTTTATACGCTATTCCATAGAACACCGATTCCTATTAAAGAACCAATTTCAAAACCCCTCGTTATATTATCAATAACAATCTTTCTCTCAGGAGTAATAACCTTTCTTCGGTACTCAAACTTTTTTCCATTTTTAAGTAATTATACCTATGAACTCATTACCAATGCCTTCGGGGTTACGGCGGGCGGCGCCATCATGAGCGTCGTGTTTTTTTCTTTAAATTACTTAACCGGTTTTGCATTCTTTTTCTTATTTTTGAATACAGTAAAATCAAAAGATTTAATTAAAAAAGTTGTTGTTATCCTGTGTCTAAGCACATTTATTTCTTTATGTTTTGGCTTATTTCAACATCTTAAGAATATGAAATTGGGAAATAATCCAATAAGTATAAATCTGGGCTTTATAAACGCTACTTTTAAAGACGCCCTTTCTTTTGGGGCTTTTCTTGGTATGATTATTCCCTTAAGTTTAGGGGTTTGTTTCGCCTTTAAGGGACTAATTCGCTTATTTTCTTTTTTTATTATGCTTTTTTCTCTTTATATGATGCTCTTTTCGGGATCAAAAAGCGCTTTATTGAGTATTGTGATTTCAATAATTCTTTTCTTAATTTTTAGCTTAATAATAATCGTCAATTTAATGAGGACAAAATCTATCACTCCAAAAAAAATAAACTGGGCAACTTTTCTCATATTTTTGTTGGTGATAACGACATTTCTAGGCGGCCTTAAATTCAAGAATTATCTAAATAGAGAACTGGCAGCATCTCAAACTCTAGGTAGAGTTAAATCTCCGTTTTGGCGAGAAGATATAGGAGCAGTTTTTCACGGTAGGGCCGATACGCTCTGGAAAATGGCCATACCAATGATCAAAGACTATCCCCTGAGTGGTGTCGGAATTGGCGGGTATATTATTGAGTCCTCCAATTATTCTAAGCTCTATTCTACAGATATCGGCACGCCTGAATCCGCCGAGAACTATATTCTCCAAGTCGGCTCCGAGTTGGGCCTGGTCGGATTTATCTTAGTTCTTTGGATTCTATGGGAAATTATCAAGCAGGCTAGGAGAAGCTATTTAAAAATTCCCGCAACGGATAACTACAAGTTTGTTCTCATCGGGGCCATCGCCGGCATCGTTTCTTTTCTCTTGATCATTCAAACACATACCTTTATCGGAAGTTACGAGATCAAGTACACCTTCTGGCTCCTCGTGGGGATCGTCTTTTGCCTCGGCCGGACCGCCGAAGGAAAAAACGAAAACTATAAGCAAAAACCTCTCTTCAATAAAACGCAAAAAACTGTCAGCCTCATTATTCTTTCACTTTTTAGCGCTGTTCATCTCTGGAATTCCACCCATTCACTGTCTCTGAAAAGCAGAACCGAGCTTCTTGGCATCAAGCAGGATTTCGGGTTCTACCAGCATGAAAAAACCAATGACGGCCGAGAATTCCGCTGGACAAGAGAATACGGGGGCTTAACTGTCAAGATTGAGAAGCCTGTCATCGAAATCCCGCTCCTCGCCTCACATCCCGATATCCAGAAGAATCCGGTCAAAGTCAAAGTCTACCTTATTAAGGATTTTTTTAAACAGAAAAAACTGCTGGATGAATTGACTCTGAACCAGAGTCTCTGGAAAACTTGCGAATATGATGTCTCACAGGAAATCGGCGAAGAACTAATTCTATTGGTAAAGGTAAACAGAACCTGGAATCCTCAAAAATCTCTGGGCACGCCCGACCCGAGGAATTTGGGTGTGGCCGTGGGAAATATTGAGTTCAGGGACAAGTCGGCTCCCTGAATTGGCAGAGTAATTTCAGGAGTGGCGTCGGTCTAATTTCCCCAGCGCTCGAAGCAGAAAAGAAGCGGTTCCGAACCGCTTTTTTTATTTCGGAGAGACGTTTGACATTTCCGATAAATACGGTAAAAATTTAGCCGCATTATGAAATTTCTCGAGCCCGACCGTCCGCCCCGCCGCTCGAACTTCCGCAAGCTCGCCGCGCTGAGTTCACTCGGCCTGATGCTGCCATCCTCCATCGCCGTGGGCCTCTTCCTGGGGTATTTCCTGGATAATCTCCTGGGCACGGCGCCCTGGCTCTTGATCATTCTCACCCTCTTGGGGGTCGTCTCCGGATTCCTCAGCCTCTTCCGGGGTCTCAAGAAGTTCGGGCTGGAGAAAGACGATGACCTATGAAGAGAAGGTTCTCCGCCGCATTCCTCTGGAAGTCCCCATCATCGCGTTTGTCCTGGCTATCATCGCCCTCCTCTTCTTCACGCCCCTGACGGGCATTTTTATCCTCGCTGGAGGCATTTTCTCCGCCCTGAGCTTTATCTGGCTCAAGAAGGCGCTCCTCCGCTTTCTCTCCCAGAACAGACGCCGGGCCGTGCGCTCCGGTCTCGCCCTCTACCTCCTCCGGCTCGTCTTGCTATTGGCTGTTTTTTCGATTATAATCCTTCTCTTCCCGAGGATGATCCTGGCCTTCGTGGCCGGCTTCTCTAGCCTCATTTTGGCCTTCTTGATCGAGGCCGCGCTGGCCGTCTCGCAGATGAAACAATGGAAGGTCTAGAACACAGCGTTTACGTTGCCGATCTCTTCAACATGCTCCTCGGCAAGCCCATCCTGGCCCTGCTTCGTCTGCTCGGCATCGAACCAAAGAACCCTCACGCGCCCGTCCCCGATTATCTCGTTATGTGTATCCTCGTGGCCCTCCTCCTCATCATCCTTCTCGGCCTGGCCTCCCGCAAGCTCTCCCTCGTTCCTTCCAAGCGTCAGAGCCTCCTCGAGATGATCCTCCAGGCCTTCGAAGGCATCCTGACGGACATCATCGGCGAGGACGGAAAGAAATATCTTCCCATGATCGGGACGATCGGCCTGTTCATCTTCTGCTCCAACATGATCGGTCTCGTCCCCGGGTTCATGTCCCCGACGAGCAAGCTCAACGTGACCGCCGGCTGCGCCCTAGCCGTCTTCGTTTACTACCACTGGCAGGGGATAAAGGCCCGGGGCCCCCTGAGATACCTCAAGCATTTCACCGGCCCCATCCCGGCGTTGGCTCCCCTCCTCCTGCCGATCGAGATCATCAGTCATTTTTCCCGGCCGGTGTCGCTCTCGCTCCGGCTCTTCGGCAATATCTTCTCCGAGGAGCTGTTGATCGTCATCATCGCCTCCATCGTCCCCTTCGTTCTTCCTCTTCCCTTCATGGCCGTGGCCATCTTCACGGCCGTTATCCAGTCATTCGTCTTCGTGCTCCTCGCCTGCATCTACATCGCGGGTGCGGTCGTCCATGAGGAAGAACAGTAAATACAGAAAGGAATAGAAAGGAGTTGAGACCATGAAGAAAATCCGGGCATTCGGCCTCCTGTTATTTTTCGTCCTCCTTGCCGGATCTCCCCTCCTCGCCCAGGAAGCGGGCGCGGTCGTCGACAAGGCCCCCCTCTACAGGCTCTCCCTCATCGTCGGCGGAGCGGTCATCACCCTGGCCGCCGCGGCCGGCGCGTTCTGCCAGGCCAAAGCCATCTCCAGCGCCTGCGAGGGAATCTCCCGCAACCCAGGCTCCGCCCCGACCATCCGCTTCATCATGATCTTCGGACTGGTCTTGATCGAGACGCTGGTCATCTATGCTCTGCTGATCGCCATCGTCATCTTGATGATCCAGTGGGGAAAGTACGTCTGAGCAGGGCGGCATCTCCTCCCTGTAAGGCAGACGGATGAGCCTGACGGTCTTCACGATTCTCCGGGATACTTTCCGGAGGTTCAACGGGGACAAATGCTGGAACTCCGCCATCATCATCTCCTATTTCGCCTTCCTCTGCTCCGTCCCCGTAGTCTCCCTGTTCGTCTATCTCACAACCAAGATCGTGGGGACGTCCGAGTTTGCCCTGCGCAGCCTTAACCTTTTTTCTGACGAGTTCTTCGCCAAACTCGACCCATCGTTCTTCCAGAAGCTTCAGAATGCCTCCGAGAACATCAGCAACCTCGGCTGGTTCGGTTTGATCGGGACGTTCATCGCGGCCAGCTTCCTGTTCTCCAACCTCATCCACACCATCAACATGATCTTCCGCGCCAAGTACGAGAGGTCCTTCGTCTACAACCGGTTGATCGAGTACAGCATCATGTTCGCCATGGGCATCATCCTGCTCATCTCCCTGGCCATCACGGCCATCTGGACGGCCCTTCACCGCACCCTCCAGGAAAGCACTTACCTCGCCACCCACCTCAACCCTCGGGTCATCGCCCTCGTCGACAACTTCCTCGTCCAATACCTCGTTCCCCTGGCCCTGACGTTTCTCGCCTTTTTCACCCTCTACAAGTTCATCCCGGAGATCAAGGTCCACACCCGGTGCGCGGCCCTAGCGGCAGTCGTAGGAGCCGTCCTGTGGGAAGCCTTCAAAAGAATATTCGCCTTCTACGTGGCCCATTTTTCGGCCATCGGAATCGTCCTTTCCAAGCTCGTCCAAGGGACCCTGACCTCGATCATTTTCTTTCTGCTCTGGATCTCTTTCTCTCTGGCCATATTGCTCTGGGGGGCCGAACTGGCGGCCGTTTTGAACGAGAGGCGCCATGCCGGAAATGCCTAGGTCAATCCCGCCTCCGCGTCCGAACCGGACGGTCGAGGAGATGGCCCGCCTTCTCGGCTGCCGTTTCGAAGGAGACGGAACCAAGGTGATCAGCGGAGTGGCCGGCCTGGAGACCGCCGGGGCTGGGGACCTCGTTTTTCTGGCGGCTTCCAAGTTCCGCAGACTCCTGGAAGAGAGCAAAGCGACGGCGGCCATCATCCTTCCAGACGAGTCCTTCCGCAGGATACCGGTCATTTTTTCTGAGAGTCCTCAGTTGACTTTCATCAGGGCAGTGGAGCTTTTTTTCCAGCCCTACCGGCCCGAGCCGGGGATCCACCCCACGGCCGTCGTCTCTCCTTCGGCCCGGGTCGGAAAGGATGTCGCTGTCGGCGCCCTGACCGTCATCGGGGCCGACGTCGAGATCGGGGACGGGACGGTCGTTTTTCCCCTGGTCTCGGTCTATCCCCGGGTGCGGATCGGAGAACGCTGTATCATTCACTCCCATGTTTCCATCCGCGAGGATGTCCGGGTCGGCAGCCGGGTCATTCTTCATAGCGGCGGCGTCGTCGGTTCCGATGGGTTCGGCTATATCAAACTTGAGGACGGTTCCCACAAGAAGATTCCCCAGAAGGGGACCGTCATCATCGAGGACGACGTCGAGGTCGGGGCCAACACGGCCATCGACCGGGCCGCTCTCGGCCAGACGGTCATCCGGCGCGGGGCCAAGATCGACAATCTTGTCCAGGTGGCCCACAACGTCGAGGTCGGAGAGAACGCCATCCTGGCGGGTCAGGTCGGAATCGCCGGGAGCTCCAGGATCGGCAAGAGTGTCGTCCTGGCCGGCCAGGTCGGGGTGGCCGACCACGTCAGCATCGGTGACAATGTCATCGCCATCGCCCAGACGGGTATCGCCCGGGACGTTCCCGCCGGTGCCGTGGTCGCCGGAACTCCCGAGATGGACTTCCGCGATTGGCGAAAGGTCTCGATCCTGCTGCCCCAGCTCTACGACTTGGTCAAGGAGATGAAAAGGCTCAAGGCCCGGGTCGAGGAATTGGAAAAGGCTTTAAAAAAAGAATAATATAAACGCATTAATTCCCATGTCATTGCGAGAAGTCCCGCTCGGGGGGACGACGAAGCAATCTCACGAAAGAAGGAGATCGCCACGCTCCGCTCGCGATGACAACATAAACAAACTTAATGCATCTATATTAGCCCAGGGATTCCAGGTAATCGTTGACCGAAAGGGCGGCGCTGACTCCGGCGCCGACCGCCGTGGCCACCTGCTTGGGACAGGCGTCGCCCACATCCCCGGCGGCATAGATTCCGGGCTTGTCGGTGGCCATCCGGAAATCCACCTTGACCTCGCCCCATTCATTCAACCCCACGACCCCTTTGAGGAACTCGGTATGGGGGTCCATGCCGATGGAGACGAATAGCCCGTCGAGGGGGAGCGGGAAGGTCCTGTCTTCCTTGATGTTCCGGACAATGACCCGTTCGAGATGACTTTCACCCTCGGCCGATTCCAGCACGCAATTCCAGAGGACCTCGATTTTGGGATTGGCGATCACCCTCTCCTGGAGGATCTTGATGGCCCGGAATTGATCGCGCCGGTGGATGACATACAGCTTCCGGCAGAATTTCGTCAGGAAAACAGCCTCGGTCAGGGCGTTGTCCCCGCCTCCCGCGACGGCCACCACAGCATCGCGGAAGAAAGGGGCGTCGCAGGTGGCGCAATAGGATACCCCTTTTCCGGTCAGACGCACCTCGTTGGGAATGCCCAGCTTCCGGTAGGCGGCCCCCGTGGCGATGATCACCGCCCTGGCCGCGTATTCCTTGTTTTGACCGACGACTACCCAGAGGGCGCCATCGTGGTGCAGGCCTCTGGCTTCGTCGGTCTCGATGACCGCCCCGAACTTCTCGGCCTGTTTCCGAAAATTTTCTATCAGCTCGAAGGGCGCGATCCCATCCGGGGCGCCCGGGTAATTCTCCACCCAGTCGGTGAGCAGGATCTGTCCGCCCGGGATCGCCTTCTCCAGGACAACGGTCTTGAGGCGTCCCCGGCCGGTGTACAGGGCGGCGGCCAGGCCGGCCGGCCCGGCCCCGATGATGACGACGTCGTAAACGGCCTCAGGGCTCATAAATGTTTGGCCACGACCTCGATGATCTTGGCCTTCGGCTGCACGCCGACCATCGTCTCTTTGAGCTCGCCTCCCTTGAAGAGAAGGAGCGTCGGGATGCCGCGGATGCCGTACTTAGCGGGAGTATTCATGTTCTCATCGACGTTCATCTTGGCGACCTTGAGCTTTTCTTTATGGCTTCCGGCGATCTCTTCGACCGCTGGAGCGATTATATGGCAGGGTGCGCACCAAACGGCCCAGAAGTCGATCAGGACCGGGAGCGGCGATTTCAGCACTTCTTCCTCGAAAGTGGCGTCGGAAACGTTGAGAATATCTGCAGCCAAGTCAACCTCCTCGTTTGGATTCCAAAGCTTTGCGATAGAGCCTCGAGTAGCCGCGCGCGGTCTCTTCCCAGGAGTACTCCTGGCGCAGGCCCTCTTCCATGAGCCCCCGCCAGAGAACCGGTCGTCCGCTGTAGCAAGCGACGGCCTGCTTGACGGCCCGCAGCAGCGACCCGGCCGTGTAATCGCGGAAGACAAAACCGTTCCCGGAGCCGGTCCTCAGGTTGACCTGGCGGATCGTCTCCTTCAAGCCGCCGGTGGCCCGAGCGACCGGGACCGTCCCGTAGCGGAAGGCGGCGAATTGATAGAGCCCGCTGGGTTCGCTGAGCGAGGGGAAGAGCAGGATATCGGCGCCGGCCATGATCTTGTGGATCAGCACCGGGTTCGATTCGAAACGGATGACGACCCGGCCCGGGAAGCGGCGGGCGGCGGCGGCGAACTCTTTTTTGTATCGTTCCTCTCCTTCGCCACAGATGATGATCCCGGCTTCAAGCGCGACGATCCCGTCCAGGGATTGGGCCAGGATGTCCGTCCCTTTGTGGCGCGAAAGATGGGCGACGAAAGCGATCACGGGCCTTTCCGGAGACAGCGACAATCCCGTCTCCGCGATCAAGTCCCGCTTGCATTTCGCCTTCCCCTCCAGGCGGCCGGGGCCGAAGTTGGCGGCGATATAAGGATCCTTCTCCGGGTCCCAGGCCTCCCGGTCGATGCCGTTGCGCACACTGGTAAAAAACTTTCTCCGCTTTCCCAGTATGCCGCCGAGCTCAAATGTCCGCTTCCTGGAAAGGAGCTCTTTCTCGTAGGAAGAGCTCACGGTGTTGATCAGGTCGGCATAGACGGCGCCCACCTGCAGGAAGTTGAGCTTGCCGTTCAGGGAAATCTGCCGCGGGTTGAAGAAATCCCAGTTCAATTCCGTCAAGGCCAGGCTCTCAGCCGGAAATTCGCCCTGAAAGGCGGTGTTATGGAGCGTCAAGACCGTGGCCACGGACTTGAGGACAGGATCATCCCGGTAATGAGACCGCAGGAATACGGGGATGAGAGCGGTCGGCCAGTTATGGCAGTGGAGGACGTCGACCGGCGGACCGGCCTGGCGCAAGAATTCGAGCGCCGCCCGGCTGAAAAAGACGAATCGTTCGTCGTTGTCAAGATAGTTCCCGGTCGGCGGCCCATAGATGTTCTCACGCAAAAAATACTTGGGGCTGTCGATGAGGTAGATTTCGTAGCCTTTCTGTTCTGCTTTGAACACGGAGGCCTTCACCCGCTCTCCGTTCAGAGGGACGGCGAGCTCGGGACTCACCATGATGGTATCCAGCGAGGCGATCTGGGGCGTGCTGTACTTGGGTAAGATCAGGGAGACTCTCATCCCCAGGGAAGCGAGGTATCTGGGAAGAGCCGCGCAGAATTCGGCCAGCTCGCCGGACCTGGCGAAAGGCGCGGCTTCCGGTGTGACCAGGGCAACACGAAGTTCGTCTGTCATCGGGACAAATCATATTAATGGCGGAACGGTGAATTGTCAAACCGGCTAAGGGAAGGTGGCCCAGCCGAGTTTTTCTTTGAGCAGGTCGAAATAGTTCCTTTTCGGCGAGGAGACGAGGGTGAGCTCAAAAGAGGCCTTCTTGATCTCGACGACATCGTTCTTCCCCAGGGTGATCCCTCTCTGCCCGTCGAGCGTCAGGTAGACCTCCTCGCCGGCCGTCAGGAGCTGGATCCTGACCCGGGAGCTCGAGGAAATGACCATCGGCCGGAGAGAGAGTGCGTGGGGGCAGATCGGCGCCAGGACGAGAGCGGGGACGTACGGCTGAACGATCGGGCCGCCCGCCGAGAGAGAGTAGCCGGTCGAACCGGTCGGTGTGGCGACGATCAGTCCGTCGGCCTTGAGGGCGGCGATCTCTTTGTCGTCGATCCAGATGCCGATCTGGATTATTCGGGCGACGGCCCCCTTATTGATGACGACATCGTTGAGGCAGTAGTAGGTCTTGCTGCGGCAGCGGGCCTCGAGGAGCTGCCGCGGACTGATAACGTCCTCCTTGCCTTCGAGATAAGAATCCAGGGTGACATAGATCTCGTCGGTCGGCACCTCTGTCAGGAAGCCGAGGCGGCCCAGGTTGATACCCAGGACCGGAACCTGGCTCTGGGCGGCCAGATGGGCGACGCTGAGGAGAGTGCCGTCCCCTCCGAGGACGATCATCAAGTCCACCCGGGCCGGAAGCTCCTCGCGCGGCAGTCCATCCTTGAGGAGCAACTTCCGAGCGGCGACGTCCTCAAGGATGTAGCCGATCTTTCTCTTCTCCAAATTCTGCATCAGGTCGCGCAGGATCGATTCGATGTTGGGCGCATGCGGTTTGATGACGATACCGACGGTTCTAATTTCTCGCTTCATGGACCACCTCGCTGACCAACTCACGGAGCTCTTGCATAGGCAATAACGGTTTCCTCAACACCCAGTGGACGAAAAACTCGCGGTTCCCTCTCTGCCCGCGGACCGTACAGCCGTGAAGCCCCAAAACGCCGAACCCCATTTCTCGGGCTCCCTCCAGCAGCCTGTTCAAGACCTCTTCATGCTGGGCGGGATCTCTGACGATGCCCTTCTTGCCGACCCGTCCTTTACCCACTTCGAACTGGGGCTTGAGCAGGCAGAGCACATCGCCGTCATCCCCGAATTCCAGGACCGCCGGCAAGACCTTGAGGACGGAGATAAAAGACAGGTCTATAGTCACGACAGCCGGCTTCT
The DNA here is from genome assembly GCA_049287565.1 of Candidatus Aminicenantales bacterium. GTDB lineage: Bacteria > Acidobacteriota > Aminicenantia > Aminicenantales > UBA8522 > UBA8522. The sequence goes on along the minus strand of JBAQGA010000021.1, from coordinate 20,164 downwards.
CCGGGAAATCCCCGGCCCCAAGATAGCGGGCGTTCTTTTCGAGCATGACCACCCGGGGGTCACGGCGCAGCCGCCAGTCGAGTTGGCTGATGGAAACGTCGACGGCATAAACGAGCCTGGCCCCTCTCTGAAGGAGGCAGTCCGTGAACCCGCCGGTCGATGCGCCCAGGTCGGCAGCGACTTTCCCTTCGACCGGGACCGCGAAAGCATCCAGCGCCTCGGCGAGCTTCAGTCCCCCCCGGCCCACATAGGGACTGCCCTCGCTCACTGCGAGTTTAGTCTCCGGGCCGAGGAGCTCTCCTGGCTTTTCCACCCTCCGCCCTTCCGCATAGACAAGTCCGGCCATGATGAGGGCCTGGGCTTTTTGCCGACTCTCGGCCAGGCCGCGGTCGAGGACGATCTTGTCCGCCCTCTCTCTTTTTTTCATACCTACTCTATGGAAAAAGTCAGGATTATTCGCGGAAAAACCGGCGGATCCGGGCGGCCAGACCGGAGGCGTCGAGGCCGAACATTTTCTTGATCTCGTCGGACTTCCCCAGAGGATAGATTTCCGCCGGCAATCCGATCGCCAGAAAGCGGATATCGAACCGCCGTTCCCGGTCGAGGAGTTCCCGGACGGCGCTCCCGAACCCTCCGCTGACCACGCCTTCCTCGACGGTGATGATCGCGTTTCCTTTTTGAGCATAGGAGAGGATGGCCTCTTCGTCCAGGGGCTTGACAAAGCGGGCGTTGATCACGGCCAAAGAGAGGCCTTCCTTTTCCAGCTCGGACGCGGCTTCGAGCGCTGCCGGCACCAGGCTGCCGAAGGCCAACAGCAGGTTTATCCCTTCTTTGAGGCTTTCGCTCCGGCCCAACGCGATCTCCTGCGGGTTCTCCTCGAGGGTCACACCCCGGCCCTTGCCTTTGGGATAACGAACGGCCGCCGGATGACCGTAGGTGAGTGCCGATTTCAGCATCCGCTGGAGCTCGTTCTCGTCCTTTGGCGCCATGACGATCATGTGGGGCATGTGGCGCAAGTAAATGATGTCGTTGATTCCCTGGTGTGTCGGCCCGTCATCGGAGACGATGCCGGACCGGTCCAGGGCGAAGACCACAGGCAGGTCCTGGAGCGCCACCTCATGATAGAGCTGGTCGTAGGCCCGCTGCAGGAAGGTGGAGTAGATGGCCACCACCGGTTTAAGGCCGCGCAGGGCCAGGCCGGCTGCGAAGTTCACGGCGTGCTGCTCTGCGATGCCGACGTCGTAGAAACGGTCCGGAAATTCCCGGGCAAAGCCGCTCAGGCCGGTCCCCTCCGGCATGGCCGCCGTGACGGCGATGATTCTCTCGTCCTGGCGGGCCAGGTTGCACATGGTCTTTCCGAACACCGCCGAATAGGTGGGCACCGTGGAGTTGCTGAGTGGCTCGCCCGTCGCCCGGTTGAACGGCGCCGTACCGTGAAATCGCTCCGGATTGTTCTGGGCCGGAGCGTAGCCGCGGCCTTTCTGGGTCACGCAGTGGATGAGGACGGGTCCGTCGTAGGTCTGGGCGTCCCGGAAGACCTCGATCAGGGAGGAAAGGCTGTGGCCCTGGACCGGTCCGACATACCTGATCCCCAGTTCTTCGAAGACCAGGCCGGGAAAAAAGACCTTTTTGACAGCATCTTCCAGGGCCCGACCGACCTTAATAAGCGGCCAGCCGACGGCTGGGATGGACTTGAGGATGGACTTGGCATGGTCCTTGATCCTGAGGTAATGCTGACCGGATACGAGGTAGGTCAGGTATTTGGACAGAGCGCCGACGTTCGGCGAAATCGACATCTCGTTGTAATTGAGGACGATGATGAGCGGCTCTCGGAGGTGGCCGATCTGGTTGAGCGCTTCCCAGGCGACACCGCCGGTCAGGCCGCCATCACCGACGACGGCGATCACTTTATGGTCGTCCCGGCGCTTGTTCCGGGCCACGGCAATGCCCAGAGCGGCCGAGAGCGCGGTCGAAGCGTGGCCGGTGTTGTAGATGTCGTGTTCGCTCTCATTCCGGTCCGGAAACCCCAGGATCCCCTGATGCTGCCGCAGCGTGCCGAAACGGTCCCTGCGGCCGGTCAAGATTTTGTGCGTATAGCACTGGTGACCGACGTCCCAGACGATCGTATCACGGGGAGAATCGAAGACATAGTGAAGGGCAATCGTCAACTCGACCGCTCCCAGATTGGAGGCCAGGTGACCGCCGTTCTTGGAGATGACTTCGAGGATGAGGTTCCGGATTTCGTCCGCCACTTGGGGCAGTTTTTCCGGCGGGAGCTTCTTCAGGTCCCGGGGACTTTGGATCTTTTCCAAAAGCTTAGGCATTATCGGCCTCTGGCTCGATCTCGAGAAGGGACAAGGCGTGGTGCCGGAGCTCGTCCGCCCGCCGCCCAAATCCCGCCAATGAGACGATCGCTTTGCGGATCAGGCTTTCCAGCCTTTTTTCGGCCCTGGCCGCCCCGGCAAAAGCGACGTAATCGGGGCGGTCGGGGATGCCGCCCTTCTTTTTTTGCCGGGCGTCGAGGAGGTCGTCCCGGACCTGAAAAGCCAGTCCGACGCTCTTTCCAAACTCCCTGATGGCCCGTCTTTCGGCAGCCCGGGAGTTGCCGAGTATGGCGCCCACCTCCACCGCGGCGAGAATAAGGGCCCCCGTTTTTTTCTGGATGAGATCCTCGATCTTCGCCCGACTCAGGCCCTTGGGTTTCAGGATAATATCGAGCGCCTGGCCGCCGACCATTCCCTCAACCCCGGCGCTCCGGCTGACCATCCGGATAGCCTCCTGTTGCAGCCGTATCTTGTCCCTGGGAACGGGCGCTCCGGCCATCGCCTCAAAAGCCAAGGTCAGCAACCCGTCTCCGGCCAGAATGGCCAGGTTTTCGCCGAAGGCCCGATGGAGGCTCGGCTTCCCCCGGCGGAAATCGTCATTGTCCATCGACGGCAGGTCGTCATGGACGAGAGAGTAGCTGTGGATGAGCTCGAGGGCACAGGCGAACGGGACGAGGAGCGGCGGAGAGACGCCGAAACAGGCCCCCGAGGAAAGGACGAGGAGCGGCCGGAACCTCTTCCCCCCCGGAAAAACGGCATAGCGCATCGCCCGGAAAAGAGGCCCGTCATCACGCTGAAGGAGACAATCGAGGGCCTTTTCGATCAAACGTCTCTTTGCTGCCTGCCAGGTTTCCACACGCATCGGTCTAAAAGGGCGTTTCTTCCTCCTCCTCTTCGTCTTCGTCTTCTTCTTCCTTGTCTCCCTCTTCTTGCGGCGAGGAATAGCCGACTTCCCGGTCGAGGTCAAAAGGTTCTTTCCGGACTCCGCCCTTCTCGTCCTTGAGCAGGACTTCGACTTTTTTCTCGGCCTTCCCGAGCTCTTCCCGGAGATACTTGGCCAGCTTGACTCCCTTCTCAAAAAGGGCCAGCGATTCATTCAGGGAGAGGCCTCCTTTTTCCAGCTTCTGGACGATGCTCTCCAGGTCGGCCAGGGCCTTTTCGAAGCTCATGCCGGTCATTTTTTCTCCTTCGCCAGGCGGTCCTCGAGCCGCGTCTTCCGGTCGATCTCCCTGACCCGGCAGGTGAACGCGCCCTTGTAGAAAGAAACGGTTATGTCCTTGTCCGTCTCGACGTCCTCGACCCTCCGGATGAGCTGCAAGTCGCCCTTCCAACAGAGGGTATAGCCTTTTTTCAGTATATTCAGCGGGCTGAGGTTGTGCAACTCAAGGGAGAGTTTCTCCCAGTGAGCACCCAGGTTCTGGAGGAGGCGGCGAACGTTCGAGGTCATCTTCTCCTCGAAGAGGGTCACCGCGGCCCGGTTCTCGGAAAGGGTCATCTTTTTGCGCCGGAAGACGTCCCTCGCTCTCTCCTCGAGGTCGTCGACCCGCTGCTCCAGGTTGTAAAGGGCCAACCGGAAATTCTGAAAGACACGGTGACGGCTGAGGTCGGAGACGAGCTGCCTGCGCCCCTGCAGAAAAAAGAGCAGGTTCTGAGTCAGCCGCTTGCTCCAGCCATCGATCCGGTCGACCAGAGCCTGTTCCTCCTTAATCACGATCTCCGCCGCCACCGACGGTGTCGAGGCCCGGATATCGGCGACGAAATCGGCGATGGTGAAATCGACCTCGTGGCCGACCGCCGAAATGATGGGAATGGGACAACGGAAGACGGCCCGGGCTACTTTTTCCTCGTTGAAAGCCCAGAGGTCCTCGATCGACCCGCCGCCACGGCCGACGATGATGACATCGATGTCCGGCTGGCGCCCCAGGTAATCGATCCCCTTGACAATCTCTTCAGCGGCGCCCTCTCCCTGGACCTTGACGGGATAGATGAGGATGTGGAGACGGGCGAACCGCCTCTCCAGCGTCCTCAGGATATCGATGATGGCCGCCCCGCGGGGGGAGGTGACGATACCCAACTTCTTGGGAAAGAGGGGCAGCGGCTTCTTGTGTTTGGGATCGAACAGCCCCTCGACTCGGAGCTTCTCTTTGAGCTGCTCGAAGGCAAGCTGGAGGGCTCCTTTCCCCTTGGGCTCAACCCGCTCGGCGACGATCTGGTATTCGCCGCGGGGCTCATAAACGTTCAACCGGCCTCGGCAGATGACTTGGAGTCCGTCCTTCAGTTCGAAAGCCAACCGCCGGGCTTCGCCCCGAAACATCACGCCGCGGAGTTGACTGCGCTCGTCCTTCAGGGTGAAATAGAGATGCCCGGAGCTGTGGCGGTGAAAGTTGGAGACCTCCCCTTCCACCCAGACGGCCGGGAAGGCGTTCTCGAGCTCCAGCTTGACCAGCCTGGTGATCTCGGAGACCGTATAGATCCGGTCGGACTTCACCAGGCCTTCGTTATTCACCGGCCTCCTCGACGAAATATTCCCGCCGGATCGAGAGGGCCCGGCCGGTTTCGGCATCCAAATCAATCAAGACCGAACAAAAAACGAGGCCCTTTTTCTCCGGCTCGAAACGCTGCGGCCGCGCCGTCAGAAAGCGGGCCACGGCCTGTTCCGGCCGGATACCGATCACCGATAGGTATCCCCCCGCCATGCCGACGTCCGTGATATAGGCTGTACCGCGGGGCAGGATGCGCTCGTCGGCGGTCGGGACATGGGTATGCGTCCCGATGACCGCCGAGACTTTCCCGTCGAGGTGCCAGCCAAGGGCCTGCTTCTCCGAGGTCGCTTCGGCATGGAAATCAACGATGACAATGGGTGTCACGGCGCGGAGCTTCTCAACCTCTTCGCCGGCCACCCGAAAGGGACAGTCGAGCGGCTCCATGAAGACCCGCCCTTGAAGGTTCAGGATGGCCGCCTTCCAGCCCTTGGCGCTCTCCAGGACATACGATCCTTTTCCCGGATTCAGGGGAGGATAGTTGGCCGGACGGAGAAGCCTTGGCTCGCGGTCGAGATAGGGCAGGGCTTCTTTCTTGTCCCAGATATGATTCCCGGAGGTCAGGACATCGACCTGACCGAGGAGTTCCGCGCCCACGTCCTCGGTGATTCCGACACCTCCGGCCGCGTTCTCGGCGTTGGCCACGACGAAATCGGGGGAGTGTTTCTCCCTGACCCAGGGCAGAAATCTATTCAGCGCCCGACGTCCCGGCTGACCGATGATATCGCCGACGAAGAGGAATCTCAGTCTATCTGGCATATTCGACGGCCCTCATCTCGCGGATGACCGTAACCTTGATCTGCCCGGGATAATCGAGTTCGTTCTTGATCTTCTGGGCAATATCCTTGGCGACCAGGGCGGCCCGGTCATCGGAAACCTTCTGGCTCTCGACGATGATCCGGATCTCCCGGCCCGCCTGCAGGGCGAAGGCTTTGGATACACCATCGAAGGAATGGGCGATCCCCTCGAGCTTCTCCAAACGCTTGATGTAAGCTTCGAGAAGCTCCCGCCGCGCTCCCGGACGGGCCGCCGACAGGGTGTCGGCCGCCTGGATGAGGACGGCCTCGACGGACGGGAAATCGACGTCCCGGTGATGGGAAGCGATGGCCTGGGCGACTTTATCCGACTCACCGTACTTCTTGACCAGCTCGACGCTCAGCTCTGTATGGGTTCCCTCAACGTCTTTGTCCACAGCCTTGCCGATGTCATGCAGCAGACCCGCGCGCAAAGCCACCTGGGTGTCCAGCCCCAGCTCTTTGGCCATCAGGACAGAGAGCATGGCAACCTCCTTGGAGTGCTGGAGGACGTTCTGTCCGTAGCTCGTCCGGTATTTCAGCTTGCCGAGGAGCTTGACCAGCTCGGGGTGGATATTCTGGACCCGGAGCTCGAGTATGACCGACTCTCCTTCCTGCTTGATCTTGTTTTCCAGCTCGACCTTGGTCTTCTCGACGATCTCCTCGATCCGGGCCGGGTGGATCCGGCCGTCGATGACGAGCTTTTCGATGGCCATCCGGGCCAGTTCCCGGCGGATCGGGTCGAAGCTCGATAGGATGACCGCCTCGGGCGTGTCGTCGACGATGATATCGACGCCGGTGGCCAGCTCCAAGGCCCGGATGTTCCGGCCTTCCCGGCCGATGATCCGGCCTTTCATGTCCTCCGAGGGAAGGTCCACGACCGAAACCGTCGTCTCGACGACATGCTCGGCCGCCGATCTCTGGATAGCCTGGCAGATAATCTCCCGGGCCAGCCCCTGGCTTTTCTCCCGGGTCTCTTCCTCGATCCGACGGACCGTCTGGACGGCTTCGAGCCGGGCCTCGTCCTCGATTTTCTTGATGAGCTGGCTCTTGGCTTCCTCCTGGGTGAGCCCGGAGACACGCTCCAATTCCTCCGTATGCTTCTTGATCAGCCCGACGATCTTCTCTTCCTGGAGATCGAGATCCTTCTCCCGCTGATAGATACGGCGCTCCTTGGTCGAGAATTCCCTTTCTTTCCTTTCCTGGTTCTGGAACCTCCGGTCGAGGTTTTCCTCTTTGTTGACCAGCCGCCGTTCCATCTCATTGATCTTTTTCCGCCGGTCTTTGGTCTGCCGTTCAAACTCCTCTTCGTAGTTCCGGGACTTCTCGCTGACCTCGGCGTGCGCTTTCTGCGTGATTTGATTCGCTTCCGTCTTGGCCTTTTCGAGCAGGACTTTGGCCTCTTCCCGGGCCCGGAACAGGCCCGCTGTAACCTGCCGCTTCCGGAGAAAATAAAGAACGACGGCGATGACCCACAAGACCAGAGCTGCCACGCCGATGATGAATCCTAAATTCACGTTCTACCTCCTTCAAGGAGGGGCGAAAGAGAGGAAACGGGGGGAGGACTAGAGAACTACATGGAAGAGATGTGCATCCCAAACAGCGATTCCGACCGGTTTCCGATGGCCGATCGTTTTATGGAGTTTTCTCCAAATCATCATAGTCCTTATCCTGCTTAAAAAGATGGGCGTCCAGACTCCCGATTTCACTCTCCATCTGCCCGATGACTTCATTCAGTTGATCCAACTTCTTCTGGCTGAGGAAATATTCGTCGGCGATGTTCATGGCCGCGAGCACGGCGATCTTCAGCATATCCGCCGACTTCGATTTGACTGCCACCTCGTGCATCTTTTGATCAACGTAAGAAGTCAGATGATTTATATATTTCTCATCCTCTTCTCCTCTGACTCTAATACGGTATTTCTGACCGTAAATCTCGACTTCGATGATGCGATCGATCATAACCCCAGCTTATCGATCTGGCCGATGATGGCCTCGATCTTATTCTTGACGGCGTCCCTCTCGCTTTCGTAGCGTTTCAGTTCCTCCTCGACCTTGGCTGTTTTCTTGGACTGATCCTCGTAGTCCTTGATCCCTGCCTTGAGCTCTTTAATCTGCTGTTTGAGCTTGTCGTTCTCGCCGCTCAGCTTGGTGACGTAATCGATGACCTGGGATATTTTTCCTTCCAGTATCTTAATTCTTTCCAGTTCGGTTGTCAATTTTGCCTCCTTCCCTGAGTTGGACTCCAAAAACCCGTTTCAATTGATTGAGAACCTGTAGTTCCGCCTTATCCACTTCCTCGGCCAGCAGCGTTCTCCGGAGATGGCGGTAGATGAAGCGGAACGACAGACTGATCTTGTCCTGGGGAACCGATTCCCCGGAATATCGGTCGATGAGCTGGACTTCCTCCAGGATGGGGAGAGGGAGTTTTCCGATCGCCTTCCGGATGTCCTGATAGGCCACTTCCCGGGGAACGAGCAAGGACACGTCCCGGATGATGCTCGGATACTTGGCCACCGGCTGATAGGCGAACGGCCGGGGCTGTTTGCCGAAGAGGAGGTCGAGGTCGATCTCGGCCACCCAAACCGGCTGTTTCAGATCAAAGGCCTCTCGGATCCGCCCGGCTACCTGGCCTAGACAGCCGATCTTTTCCTCTTTGAAGGCCAGAGCCAGGCAAGATCCGGGCTCAAAAAACGGACGCTCGTTCCTTTCGAAGGAGAACGGTTCGTAACGAAGCTGTTGGAGAAGGGCTTCGCATTCCCCCTTGAGTTGGAAGAAATCCGCCTCCCGGCTGCTCCTCCTCCAGTGCGGCTCATCCCGCATCCCCGTGCTCAGCAATCCCAAGGAGAGCCTTTCTTTGAAACCCTGTTCCTCCCGGAAATAGACTTTGCCGATTTCGAAGACCTGAATGGCCTCCAGGCCGCGGTTTCTGTTCCAGGCTGCCGTCTCCAGGAGGCCGCCGAGGAGGGTCGTCCGCAGAAGCGAGGCTCTGGCGGAAATGGGGTTGCGAATTTCTACAGGCTCGAGCCCCGTCGCGAACAACCGTTCCCTTTCGGCATCGGAAAAGCTGAAGTTGATGACCTCGTTGAATCCGTAATGAAAAAGGAGCGGCCGGATCTGTCTGGATTTCTCCCTGATCTTATCGGGAATCGGATCGACGATCTGGAGGGGAGGGAGGACGGACGGGATTTTCTCATAGCCGTAGAAGCGGGCCACTTCTTCGATGAGGTCGGCCTCACGGTCGATGTCCACCCGCCACGTAGGAACCCTCACCTGCCAGACGCCGGGCTGCTGGAGCTCGAGGCCGAATTCCAGGTCCCTCAGGGTCTTCTGGACAAAATCCTTGTCGACATCGACGCCGAGCAGGTCGGCGATGCGGCGATGGCGGAGGACAATCCCCTTTTTTTTCGGGGGGAGCGGAAAGAGGTCGACCGGCTCCCTGCAGACTCGGCCGCCGAATTGACTGAGGAGCGAGGCCGCCATCCGGGCCGCCTGGGGCGGAAAGGCGATATCCGCTCCTCTTTCGAACCGGTAGGAAGCGTCCGTCTGCAGGCCGGCGGCTTTGCGGGTTTTCCGCACCGAGACCGGATGGAAATAGGCGCTTTCGATGAAGACGTCTTTGGTCTCCTCGGTCACGGCAGAGGCCTGTCCTCCGATGACCCCGGCCAGGGCGATCGGCCTCGTTTCATCGGCGATAACCAGCATCTCCGGTTCCAGGTTCAGGTCGTTGCCGTCGAGACAGAGGAGCCTCTCCCCTTTCATCGCCCGCCGGATGATCACCTTGGCCCCGCCGATCCTGTCCAGGTCGAAGGAATGGATGGGCTGCGAGGTCGAGAAGAGGACGTAATTGGTGACATCGACGACGTTGTTGACAGGATGAAGCCCCATGGACTCGATCCTCTTCCGCAGCCAGGCCGGCGACGGCCCGACTTTAATCCCCTTGACCACGGCACCGCAGTACCGGGGGCAGAGGTCCCCATTCCAAATCTGGACATCCACCAGGTCCGCCGTGCGGGTCGAGAGCTCCGAAAGGGGCCACTGTTTCTCCTTCAGGCGCAGTCCCAGGGCGGCAGCCAGTTCCCTGGCCATTCCCAGATGACCGAGAGTATCGGGACGATTGGAGTAGGTCTCGACCTCAAGAACGATGTCCCCGTCTTTTTCCTCCCGGCCTTCCACCATCAGGCCGATTCGCCCCAGGGTTTCGACGATCCGGGGCGCAGGGATATCCGCCTCCAGATATTCCCTGAGCCAATCCAAACTGATCTTCATTTCAGGTAAAACTGCCGGGTAAAGCGGAGGTCGTTTTCGTAGAAGGTGCGCATGTCGGTGATCTGATAGCAAAACATGGCCGCGCGCTCGATGCCCAAGCCGAACGCCCAGCCGGAATACCTTTCCGGGTCGATGTTGACGTTCTTGAGGACCTGGGGATTGACCATGCCAGCACCCAAGAGTTCTTTCCAGCCTGTGCCCCCGCAGACGGGGCAGGCTTTATCCTGGCCGCGGCAGATGAGGCAGCTGATGTCCACTTCGGCCGACGGTTCGGTGAAGGGAAAGAAGCTCGGCCGGAACCGGATCTCGATCTTGTCCCCGAGCAGACACTTGAGGAAATGTTCGAGCGTTCCCTTGAGATGGGCGAAGGTCACGCCTTCATCCACCAGCAGCCCTTCGACCTGGCAGAACATGGGAAGATGGGTCGGGTCGATGGCCTCCCGCCGGTAGACCTTGCCGGGGATGATGATGCGGATGGGCGGCTTTTGTTTCTCCATCACCCGGATCTGCATCGGCGAAGTATGCGTCCGCAGCAGCAGATTCTCCCCGAGGTAGAGGGTGTCCCAGTCGTCCCGGGCCGGATGGTGGGGCGGAAAGTTCAGGGCCTCGAAGTTGTAATAATCGGTCTCGATCTCCGGGCCTTCGGCGATGGAGAATCCCATGGATTCGAAAATCCTCTCGATCTCTTCCTGGAAGAGGACGACCGGGTGGGGCGCCCCCCAGGCCAGGGTCTCGCCGGGAAGCGTCAGGTCCAGCCGGCCTGCAGGTTCTGCGATAGCCTGAGGGCTCTTCATCCCGACCTTCGGCTTTAATGGAGCCGTCTTAACTAAGACGCTTCTATCGAAGCTCTTGAGTTGATCCCGGACGTAGAGTTTCAGGCCGTTGACAAGTTTTCCTGCGAATGGTTTTTCCTCGGCAGAGAGCGACTTGAGCTCATCAAATAGGAGGGTCAGATGCCCCCTCTTCCGGCTCAAGAATTCGTTGCGCAGGTCCTCAAGTGCTCTGGCATCTTTGACTCTCGCCAGGGATTTTTCGAACGTCTTCCTGAGCGCGTCGATACGGCTCTCCAGCGTCTTCATCTCACGTCGCGGCTTCTTTGACCTTCTGGACGAGAGCGGTGAACGCCTGCGGTGAATGAACGGCCAGGTCGGCCAGAACCTTGCGGTCGAGCTCGACGTGCAGTCGCTTCAAGCCGTTGATGAAACGGCTGTAGGTGATCCCGTTCTGTTCGGAAGCAGCCTTGATCCGGATGATCCAGAGGCGCCGGAAATCCCTTTTCTTGTTGCGCCGGTCGCGGTAGGCGTAGAGGAGGGACTTCTCCACGGCCTCCTTAGCGATCCGGTAATTATGGCTCTTGGCGCCCCGGTAGCCTTTGGCCAGCTTCAAGTATTTGGCCCGGCGGGCTCTTCTCTTTGTGCCACGCTTGACTCTCGGCATCTTGGACTCCTTCTTCGGCCCTAGAATCAGAACTCGTAAGGGAGCATCTTCTTGACGGCCGCCCGGTCGGCACGGCTCACCACCACTTTCTTTCCCAGATGCCTCTTCCTCTTGGCATCCTTGGAAGACAGCAGGTGGCTCTTGAAAGCCTGGCTATGAACGATCTTCTTCTTGGCTGTGACCTTGAATCTCTTTTGGGCTCCCTTGTGCGTCTTTAGCTTTGGCATTTTTTCCTCCTGACTTGACGGGGACGAGCATGGCGGACACGGCCCAATCCTGTTTTCTCATGGTTCCGTCCTGGCGGCCGAATGAACGGGCATCCTCCATGATCCGAGTCATGAGCTGATGGGCCAACTCCGGCTTGGCCCGCTCCCGGCCCCGGATCATGATCGTGATCTTGACCTTGTTGCCTTCCTCCAGGAACCGCTGCACGTGTTTCATCTTGAAGCTGTAATCGTGGATGCTGATCTTCGGCCGGAACTTGATCTCCTTGAGCTGGACCTGCTTTTGGTGCTTCTTGGCCTCGTGCTCCCTCTTGTGTTCCTCGTACAAGAACTTGCCGTAATCCATGATCCGGCAGACAGGCGGGTTCGCCTCGGGGGCGATCTCGACAAGGTCGAGCCCTTTCTGCCTGGCCAAAGAGAGAGCGTCGGGTACGGGAAGGATTCCGACCTGCTTCTTTTCCTCGTCGATCACTCTGATCTCTTTGGCATGAATCATTTCGTTCGTCCGATGCGGTTTGGCTTTCCTGGGTCCTGGATAGAAATGGTGTCTTCTAAAAATGCTCGGCCTCCTTTAAAAGCTCAGCGTCAAAGATCTATTTTTATTCAAATCAACAATTTTTTCAAGGAATTCGGCAATCCGGACCGGCCCCTTGTCCCCCTGGGTGTGGACCCTCAGCGCGGCGGTCCCATCGGCCACTTCTTTATCGCCGACGACCAGAATAACAGGAACCTTCTGATTCTCGGCGTCCCTGATCTTGTAGCCGATCTTCTCCCGCCGGGTATCGGCTTGAGAGCGAATCCCCTGCTCTCTGAACCGCCTGTCGAGGGACAGGGCGTACTCTTCATGTCTCTCCGAGATCGGCAGGATGATGACCTGGACGGGAGCCAGCCAGAGCGGGAAATTCCCTTTGTAGTGCTCGATCAGGACACCGAAGAACCGCTCCAGGGAGCCGAGCAGGGCCCGATGGACCATATAGGGCCTGTGGGGCTGGTTGTCCTCGCCGATGAAGGTCATGTCGAATCGCTCGGGCATGTTGAAATCGAACTGGATCGTCGTGCACTGCCAGAGACGCCCGAGGGCGTCCTTGATCTTGATGTCGATCTTCGGCCCGTAAAAGACGGCCTCGCCCTCGATCCGCTTGTAGGACAGCTGCCGGGTCTCCAGGGCCTTGACCAGCGAAGCCTCGGCCTGGAGCCACATCTCTTCGCTCCCCGCGTACTTGGCCGGGTTCCTGGGATCGCGGACCGAAAGCTCTATTTTGTTGTCCCGGAAGCCGAAATCGGCCAAGATGCTGATCGAGAAATCCAGGACCCGCAGGATCTCAGCGTCGATCTGCTGCGGGGTACAGATGATGTGGGCATCGTCCTGGGTGAATCCGCGGACCCGGAGGAGGCCATGGAGCACTCCCGACCTCTCGTAGCGGTAAACAGTGCCCAGCTCCGCCCAGCGCAGAGGCAGGTCCCGGTAGGAGCGGAGCTTGGTCTTATAGACCTGGATGTGGAACGGACAGTTCATCGGCCTAAGGTAGTAGTCCTGCTCGTCGATGTCCATCGGCGAGTACATGCTCTCTTTGTAGAAGTCGAGATGCCCCGAGGTCTCCCACAGGCTGGCGCGGCCGATGTGCGGAGTATAAAGAATATCATAGCCGCCCGCCCAATGCCGTTCGCGCCAGTGCTGCTCGATGACGGCCCGGATTCGGGCGCCCTTGGGGTGCCAGAGGATGAGGCCGCCGCCGAGCTCGTCACAGCTGCTGAAGAGGTCAAGCTCCTGGCCCAGCTTGCGGTGATCCCTTTTCTTGGCCTCCTCGAGGAGGTTCAAGTAGTCCTTGAGCTGCTGCTTTTCGAAAAAGACGGTCCCGTAGATGCGCTGGAGCTGCTGCCCCTTTTCGTCACCTTTCCAGTAGGCGCCCGACACCGAGAGCAACTTGAAGTGCTGGATGTAGCCGGTCGAGGGGACGTGGGGACCGAGACAGAAATCGACGAACCCGCCCTGGGCGTAGCAGGAGACGTTTTCGCCGCCCTTCTCCTGGATGAGCTCGATCTTGAGCGCCTGGCCTGCTTCATGAAACTGGCGGACGGCCGCGGCCTTTTCCTGGATGACCTTCTGAATCGGGATGTTCTGCCGGGCCAGCTCCCGCATCTTGTCTTCGATGGCTTTCAGATCCTGGGGGGTGAACGGGGTTTCGCGCAGGAAATCATAGTAAAAACCGTTCTCGACCGCGGGGCCGATCCCGACCTGGGTCCCGGGAAAAAGATCGAGGACGGCATGGGCCATGAGATGGGAGGTACTGTGGCGGAGGATATCGAGGCCCTCCTCGGAATCCGGATAGATCAGGTGGACCCGGCCGTCTTGGACGAGAACGTGGTCAAGGCCGACGACCTCGCCGTTAAAACCGGCCAGGACCGGTTTACGCTCCAGTTTGAGCGGACGGATCGCCTTCTTGAGGACGGTCCCTTTCTCGACCGAAAGGACAGACCCGTCGATACTAATACTGATTATTTCCGCCATCTTTTATACTATGGTATCCAACAGGTCGTGGGGAAAGGACCCCACCCTCTTTGCGTCCTCTTGAATACGCACTCCTTATTCGATGGTAGGCGCGGAGGGAATCGAACCCACGGCCTCTTCCGCGTCAAGGAAGCGCTCTACCACTGAGCCACGCGCCTGTTGCCTGGGCGAACGGCTAGTATAATAAAGAATTTAGCCTGGAAGTGTCAAGGACCGGGCGGGCTAAAACCGCGATCGGTTATAAAATCACGACCACCAAATAGATCAGGCTGAGCACGCCGACGATGCCGGCCCCGACCGAGCTGGCCCGGGTTTTCCAGTCTTGCGCCGATACGCTGGCGGCCTGGGCGGCCCGTCGGATGATGAGCGGGCACATGATCACGACGTTGAGGAGGAGCGGGATAACCAGGAACCAGGACATCTCAAGCCAGGGCTTGGCCTGAAAGACCGCGTGGAGGGAGGTGGTGAACTTCTCCCAGCCGGCGAGCTGGGTAAGGCCGCGATGGGTCATCCGGAAAACGTCGAAGCTCCGCATCAGGAAGAGCATGGCATCGCCGAGGAGGAGCAGGATCATACCTAGACGAGCGGTGTAAGCCAGATGCTCCGGGCTGCGCATCTTCATATCGGAAGCCATCATCCGGCTGTGGATAGCGCCGTAGGCGATGTAGATGAGGAAGCCAAAATTAAGCCAGGCGGCGAACCTCAGCCAGGACGTCGGCGGGAGGTAAAAAATCAAGTAAAGGCAGGACAAAACGCCCAGCGCGGGAAAAATGTAGTTGCGAAGGAAGGAAAAGACCACGGCGGCCAGGGCAAGAACGACGAACTTGAACACCAGGGAGCTTGGGATGAAGATGACGATTACGCCCAAAACGGCATACAGGATGCCGCTCCACAGCCAGCCGCTCGGTACCTTAAACGGCCGCGGCCGGTCAGGCTCATTTTTGCGCAGGATGATGATACCGCTGCATACAAGGATGAAGGCGAACAACGTTCCGATGTTGGTCAGGTCCACCATTTCGTCGATGCTGGCCACCGCGGCAAACGTCGCCACGAACACTCCGGTCAGGATCGTGGCCACGTAGGGCGTGCGGAAGCGCTTGTGGACTTTGCTAAATGTCTTAGGCAGAAGGCCGTCGCGGGACATGCTGAAGAAAATCCGAGGCTGGCCGAGCTGAAAGATCAGGAGGACGGCCGTGTGGGCGATGACCGAACCGAAGGCGACGATTCCAACCGCCCACCCCAGGTTGGGCGCGGCGTGCTGCAAGGCCATGGTCAGGGGCTCGGCTTGCTCGCTGGCTAACTTCATCTTGAGCTCGGGGTTCGAGATCAGGCCGGTGAATACGGCCGAGACGACGATGTAAAAAACGCTGCAAACGATCAGGGAGCCGATGATGCCGATGGGCAGGTCGCGTTTGGGATTCCGTGTCTCCTCGGCCACGGTGGAAACGGCGTCGAACCCGATATAGGCGAAGAAGACGATGGCCGCCCCCGCGCTGATACCGGCCCAGCCATTTGGGGCGAAGGGCGTCCAGTTGGCCGGTTTAACCCAGAAGAAGCCGATGATGATGAAGAAGGTCAGGACGATAATTTTAATCCCGACCATGATGGCATTGAACCGGGCGCTCTCCCGGATACCCCAGACGAGGACGATGGTGATGATGGTGACGATGCCCACAGCCAGGAGGTTGAAGATGATGGGCACGCCGAAGATGTGCGGCGCGTCACGGTAGACGATTTTGACCCCGCTCGAGTCTACAATCTTGGCCGCGGTCCGGTAGTCCATTGACAGCCAGTCGGGGACGTTGATTCCGAAGCCCTTGATGAACGTCTTGAAATAATTCGCCCAGGAAATGGCCACGGCGATATTGCCCACGGCATACTCGATGATCAGATCCCAGCCGATGATCCAAGCCACGATCTCGCCCAGGGTGGCATAAGAGTAGGTGTATGCCGACCCGGAGATGGGCACGATCGAAGTAAACTCAGCGTAACACAAAGCAGTGAAGCTGCAGACGATGGCTGTGATGACGAAAGAGACCATCAAGGCCGGCCCAGCACCCGGGCGGTACATGTCCCCAGCCGCGGCCGTGCCGATCGTGGCGAAAATGCCCGCGCCGATGATGGCCCCGATGCCGAACAGAATCAGCTGCAACGGGCCCAGGACACGTTTGAGCTGGTACTCAGGAGCCTCAGCATCCGCCAGGCACTGGTCGAGAGTCTTGGTTCGAAAGATCCTGCTCCGGGAAAAGATCTTGGATTTCGGGACGTATTCTCCAAGTTTCTTTTTCATCGTCTCTCCCTGCCAGGAATATCCGGGATACGGCTTCTCTCGGCTAGGGCCCGCCAAGTCTAAGTGCTATATGATAACAAAAAGAATAAAAATGACAATTCTTTTAATTAGAGAACCTTGGACCGCCGCAACCCAATAGCACATTTTCACGTTGCTGAAATAGGACAATATCACGTTGGCGCGATAGTACTCCTCGGCCAATATCTAAATTAACGCAAATGGACTATAATTCGGCCAGGGAGAAAAGAAATGATCGGGGTGATGTCGGATTCACATGACAACGTAACGATGGTCCGCAAGGCCGTCGCGCTTTTTAAGGATGCCGGTTGCGATCTGGTCCTCCATGCGGGCGATGTGGTGGCTCCGTTTGCCGCTCGAGAACTCGCCGCCCTGGGATGCCCGGTCAAAGCGGTCTTCGGCAACTGCGACGGCGAAAAGCAAGGCTTGGAGATGGCCCTTGAAAAATTCGGGAATATCCAAGACGCGCCGCTCCTCTTTGCCCACGAGGGACGCCAAATCCTACTCGTCCATTACCATTTCTCGGTCGCGACCTATGCTTCGTCGGGAAAATACGACGTCATCATCTTCGGACACACCCACAAGCCGGTCATCCAGAAGGAAGGCAAGACGCTTCTCCTCAACCCGGGCGAGACAGGCGGTTGGCTCACCGGAAAATGCACCGCGGCCCTGTTAGACCCCGAAAAGCTCGAAGCTGAGATCATCGGGCTTTAAGATGAAATGATCGGACAAAATGGGGATGGCCCATTTTTTTTGAGACCGCCACGCTTCCCGCCAAGCCAGGCTCGCGGCTCCGGCTCCTCGCGGCGACTTCGTCGGATTGCTTCGCTCAGGCTCTCAATAACAAAATAAAAGAAGGACAGATGCCTCATCAAATCGATCGGCGCCAGAAACCGGCCTGGAAACAGGTCCGCCGACCGCTTCCCCCGCCAGGCAAATTCCACTCGACCAAAAAAGGGAAAAAAGGCTACGACCGGAAGGACCAGGCCTGGAAGAAGGAAGCCTAAGGATAGTAACCCACGCCCTTATTTTTTGATGGCTTGGGGCCGGGAATCCGATTGTCATAACTCATTCTTCAATGAGCTTTTTCAGTCTCTGCCAGTCTCTGCTGTTTGATTTAATCCAACCCCCTGTATTATACTAACGGTTCATTTTTTGACGGAGCAGTCTGTCCCAAAGCACAGTCCGCCCGGTCTGATAAGGAGCATTTTTTATGAAGAAAGTCATCATCATGGGTGCCGCCGGCAGGGACTTCCACAACTTCAACGTCTACTTCCGCAACAACCCGGGCTTTCAGGTTGTGGCTTTCACAGCCACCCAAATCCCGGATATCGAAGGCCGCAGGTACCCGGCCGCGCTGGCGGGAAAGCTGTATCCTAAAGGCATCCCTATATACGCCGAAGCAGACCTCGACGACCTCATCCAAAAATTCAAAGTGGATGACGTTCATTTCGCCTACAGCGATGTCTCTCATGAATACGTCATGAACAAGGCCTCCCAGGTCCAGGCCGTTGGGGCCAATTTCGTCCTCCTCGGCCCGGACGACACCATGATCAGGAGCCGGAAGCCGGTCGTTTCCGTCTGCGCCGTCCGGACCGGATCCGGCAAGAGCCAGACGAGTCGGAAGGCCGCCCTCATCATCAAGGCCAAAGGCCGGAGGGTGGCCGTCATCCGCCACCCCATGCCCTACGGAGACCTCGTCAAGCAGAAGGTCCAGCGTTTCGCCGCCTTTTCAGACCTTGACAAGCACGATTGCACCATCGAAGAGCGGGAGGAGTATGAGCCCCACATCGACAAAGGGATCATCGTCTACGCGGGTGTCGATTACGGTGCCATCCTGAAGCAGGCCGAGAAAGAAGCCGACATCATCCTCTGGGACGGCGGCAACAACGATTTCCCCTTTTATAAGTCCGACCTCGAGATCGTGGTCGCCGACCCGCACCGCGCCGGCCATGAGCTGCGCTACTATCCGGGCGAAACCAACTTCCGCCGGGCCCATGTCATCGTCATCAATAAAATGGACACGGCCACAAAGGACCAGGTCGATATCGTCCTGGGGAACATCAAGATGTACAACCCCAAAGCGACGGTCATCCGGGCGAACTCGGACATCACGGTCGAGAACGGCCGGGCTATCGCCGGAAAGCGCGTCCTGGTCATCGAGGACGGCCCGACCGTGACCCACGGCGGCATGAAATTCGGCGCCGGGGTCGTGGCCGCCCGGAAATACGGAGCCGCCGAGATCATCGACCCCCGTCCCTTCGCCGTCGGCAGCATCAAAAAAACATTCCTGAAGTATAATCACCTCGACAAGGTCCTCCCGGCCATGGGCTACGGCGAAAAGCAGGTCCGGGAGTTGGCCGCGACCATCAACAAGATCGACTGCGACCTGGTGGTGAGCGGCACCCCGATCGACCTCAACAGGGTCCTCACTACCAACAAGAAGCTGCTCCGCGTCCGTTATGAACTCCAGGAGATCGGTTCGCCCACGCTCAAGGACGTGCTCAAAGGCCTCTGATGAAACAGAAGATCGCCCTCATCGCCTTCGGCGGCAACGCCCTGCTCCCCGATAACCAGCGCGGCCTGCAGGAAGAGCAAATGCGGAATGCCCAGCGCGCCGCCCGCCTGATGGTCCACGTCGTCCGCAAGGGATATGAACTCATCATCGTGCATGGCAACGGGCCCCAGGTCGGAAACCTCCTCCTCCAGATGGAGGAAGCCGTCACCAAGGTCCCCCCGTTCAGCCTCGACATCTGCGACGCCATGACCGAGGGAAGCATGGGTTTCATGCTGGAGAAGGCGATCATCAACGAGCTCCGGACCCGCTCAATCGACCAGGAGGTGGCCACGGTCGTCACCCAGGTCGTCGTGGACAGAGAAGATCCGGCCTTCGCGGAGCCGACCAAGCCGGTGGGCCCCTTCTATACGAAGTATCGGGCCCAAATCCTGGCCAAAGAGAAGAAATGGACGATGGTCGAGGATGCCGGACGGGGCTACCGGAAGGTCGTACCCTCCCCCAGGCCCATCGATGTCGTCCCCAAATGGATCATTCGTGACCTTGTCTCGGCCGGCCGGATCGTCATCGCCGCCGGCGGGGGCGGGGTTCCGATCGTCATCAACGGCCGCGGCCTCTTCAAGGGGGTCGAAGCCGTTATCGACAAGGACTATGTGGCCAGCCTGATCGCCCGGGAGGTCAAAGTCGATCTTTTCATCATCCTGACCGGGGTCGAACGGGTTTTCCTGGACTACGGGACGCCGCAGGAGCGGCCGCTCGATGTCATAACCGTCGCCCAGGCGAAAGAGCACCTGGACCAGGGCCAGTTCCCGCGCGGGTCCATGGGCCCGAAGATCGAGGCCGCTATCGAATATATCCAGGCGGGCGGGCCGGAAGTCCTGATCACCTCGGCCAGTCATCTCAAGGCCGCCTTGCTCCGACGATCGGGCACGCGCATCGTGGCCTCCTAGGAGGATACCGGTGAACAAAGATTTCATCTCCATCCACGACCTCAGCCTCTACGAGTTCCATGAGATCCTGGACCTCGCGGCCAAAATGAAGGCCGATCCCCAACACTTCCGAAAGGCGCTGAAGAACAAGGTGCTGGCCATGATCTTCCAGAAATCTTCGCTCCGCACCCGGATGACCTTCGAGGTCGGGATGCTCGAGCTCGGCGGATACGCCGTCTATCTGAGCCCCTCGGACGGCCAGGTGGGCGTGCGCGAGAGTTTCTATGATGTCGGCAAGAATCTGGAGCGCTGGGT